>JBGPFT010000133.1:0-6368 GCA_041483475.1 Fibrobacteria bacterium
CTGTGGTCAATTGGCTTTCCCCATCGCAAAGGCGGCTTAATGCTGACACAAAATCTTCCCGAGTATTGGGAATCGCTGTACCAGACCAAAAAAGACAAATGGGATTTGGGCAAGGTGAATCCCGTGCTGCAGGAGTTCTTCAAGCATGCCCGTTGCCCCAAGAAGGGCCGCGTACTCGTACCGGGCGCAGGCCGGGGCATGGACGCGATGGCCTGGGCGCAACGCGGACATGAAACCCTGGCCGTGGATTTCTCCCAAACCGCGGTCGCGGCGCTTTCCGCCTTGGCGGAAAAGCAACCCAAGCTGTCGGTGCTCAACATCGATCTTTTCGAACTCAGCCCAAAAAGCACCGATCCCTTCGACGTCATTTACGAATACGGTTGCTTCAGCGCCATCCATCCCGGTCGCCGCGATGAGTATTTCGAGGTTTGGGACAAGATGCTGAAGCCCAACGGAATCGTCATCGCCATGTTCTATCCCCTTATCAAATCCACCTCGCTGGAAGGACCGCCTCATCCGACTTCCGAGGGCGAACTCATGGCGCGGCTGGACGGGGTACTCGAAGTGGAAGAGCGTATCGTACCCAAGAAAAGCTCTCCCGAACGCGCAGGCAAGGAACAGATCTGGCTGTTGCGGAAGGTGAAGGAATAATTCGGGAATCCGCCTGCGGCGGAATTACAACCCAAAACTCCTCAAAGTTTCACGTCCATTTCCCAGCTTTCATCCTGGGATCTTTAGACTATGGAGATATTTTAACCTGGGAACGCTATACAAGATATTGTATTCTCCCATCCAGGAGGCACAAGATATATGTCCTATTTCTCTCCTCGTGCCAGTTGGATAAGCTTGGTGGGATCTCCGGGTTCATTTTCCTTCAAACCGGATTCAAGTCCCGCCATGGTTTCGCTGGCGGGGGCCATGTCCCGGTTGGGGAACGATTGGGACGGCAAAGACGGGGAAAACCCGGCCGACCTGAAAGCGCTGCAAAACCAGCGCGATTTGCGTCACCGGCTTTTCTTCCACCATCGCGAATGGGAATTCGGACCCGCTTTGCTCGAGGACGATATCCGTTTGGCGCGCGCCCAATCCAGTCCCTCGATTGCAGTCGCCCATTACGAGGAGGCGCGTCTCGTCGCCAAGACCTTGGCTGAGGATTACGGCGAAGAATCTTTCGTTCCCGCTTGGCTCGAAATCAATCGCGTGCTGGCGGAAATTTACAGCCTGACGGAACAAGGGGACAAGAGCGTGTTCTACGCGCGCGAAGGTTTACAAGTCTTGCGGGGCGTTCGCTTCGATTCGTCGCTGGATCCCTTCATCACCAAACTCACCTTGCGTTTCTGGGATCTGTTGGGAAGAATTCCGGTTTGAACCCTCGTCTCGGTACGGCCTGACGGCCTACTCGACTAGCGGAGCTTCGGTCACCGAGTAGCCGTAGGCGTACCGAGGTGACCGACCCACTCCCTCAGCCTTTCCCAAATTCCGTCCGGATCAAAATCGCGCAGGCAGCGCGTGTCCCCGTATATGCAGGGAGGATTCTTCCCCACGGTGCGAACGGTCCAGCACGGCGCACAGGCGAGATCTCCGCGTCGGAGAATCAAATGGCGCGGCAAACCCTTTTGCCTCTCCCAGTATCCGAAAGGCCCCGTGCGCCGCTCGTCGGTAGGGCCGAAGAAGGCCGCGCAGCGCGTTCCCACGGCGGCCGCCAAATGCATGAGGCCGCTGTCATTGCCCAGGAAAAAACGCGCCGATTGCAGCAGGCCCGCGGTTTCGATCAGAGAACGCGGACGGACGTCCAGCACGGCTTCCCGGCACTTTTCCGCCACGGACTTGCGCAGCAAAGTCTCTTCGGGACCGCCCACCAAAACACAGCGAATCCGGGTTTCGCGATGGAGACGGAGAATGATACGGGCAAAAGCTTCCGGCGGCAGTCTTTTCTCTACCATGCCCCGTTCGGCGCTGGAACCCGGATGGCAGGCGAAATAAGGCTCCGGGGGAATCCCTCCCGGCGGAAGACCGGATGTCAGGGGGAAAAAAGGTTCTCCGGGATCCTCGATTTTCCGATCCAAAAACTTTTCCACCAGGCGAAGATTTTGAAAAGTGTCATGCACGTTTTCCAGCGGAAGGGAAACGCGCTGGGCCCAGGCCGGGAACCGTTGCTGCGGATAGGAGAATCCCAGGCGGCGCCGCGCCCCGATCCCAAAGTGGAAGGCGGTGAATTTCCAATGCGACGAAGGGAAAAAAGCCAAACTGTGGGCGAAGCCTTGGGAACGCAAGGTCCGAAGCAAAGCCAGGCCACGGCCCAAACCCTCTTGATCCGGATCCCATGCCAATACTCGGCCGAAAAGCCTGCTGGCGTTGGCCATGTCGGCGATGGACGGTTTCAGAGCCAGCAAGGTCAAGCGATCAGGCCCTACCCCCCGGGAAAGCGCCTTCAGGGCCGGTGTGGCCATGAGAAAATTCCCCAGGCCGATGGGGCATAGCACCAAGGTCTGATCCCCGAGGGGATGGGCGACGGACATAAAGGGGGTCACGATTTGGGAAAAATCGAAAAACTAGGGGGAAAAACCCATAAAATCCCGGATTCCTTTGCGGAATCAGGCGGTATGGCGTACTTTAAGTGAAGGGAAGCAGAATCCATATCCTTCCGCCGATGGGGAAAAAATGAAACGCCTCGCAATCGCCGCCACCATACTCGCAGGAACAAGCGCATTCGGGGGGCCATGCCCGGATTGGCCCAATACCGGCGATCTTCCATACACGTACAACCTGCAAAGTGCTGCCCAAATTATCCGGACCGGGCCTATCACCAGCTTCGCGAGCAATTCCACGGCAAAGAACCTCAGCGCGGACCTCTCAAACCTCGATACCTTGGTGTACTCGCGTTTTACGCGGTACAAGATCCCTTTGAACTTCACGCCCAATTGCACTAATACTTCGAGCCCCGCAAGCGCCACCGTCAGGCTTAAAGATTCGCTTGACGGGGCGCAGTTTTCCACGGTTTCCAGCACTTACCCGCGTGTGCAGTACTACGATTCAATGAGCCCCGGACTGAACGGCCACCCTGAATATCTGGAGTGGATGAGCTTCAATTTCATCGATGTTTCGAGCACGGTGTACGCCTATTTGGGCCGCATCCGGAACCAGGGCCCGTCCTTCTCGAATTGGATGGGAGTCGCCTATTTGGCCGACTCGGTCAGAGGCCCGACCGGTTGGTATTTGAATGGGATCCGGTTTTACTCATTGTTGGCCGGACCCATGGATTCCGCGGCCTTGGACACTTATCTCACTGCCGGCCCCACCGGCTGGATCGCAACCATGCCTTGGGACGGCAACCACCATCCTTGGGTGTACGAGCAGATGATAAAGGTTGTTTATGACACCGCCGCCTCCCCGCTCCCGATTAACCGACACCTGACCCATTCCAAGTCAACCTTCTCGGCTTGGCAGCAGGGCCGCATGGTGTGGATCCACGCGGGTCGTGATTTGACCGCGCGCGGCGAGGCCGTGGAACTGTACGACATGTTCGGGCGCAAAACCGCGGACTTGCATCCCAGCGGGTATCTCTACGGCTGGAATGGAAAGAGCCTGAGCGGCGACGATGCTTCGTCGGGTCTTTACTTCGCCCGCAGCGGCAGCCGCATTCTGGGCAAGTTCGTGTACGGGCGTTGAGTTCTATTCCCAATTTCAGTACGCAACCGTTTAAAGTCGGGTAGGTCTTTCCTGTCGGCCCACATGCCTTTTGCCGAGCGCAGTTTTTTGAGCAATGTCTTTTCCCGCACCCGCTGTGTGGAATTTCGTTTGCTTTGAAATACTCGAACCATGCATAAAACCTAGCCAAATAGGCTAGCTTTTACCTCTTTCCAAAATCTCATCCATGTTCCGCCCCATCGATCCCGACGTTCATTTTCCGGCCTTGGAGGAGCGCATCCTCGCCCTGTGGGAGAAGGACGACGCCTTTCGCGAAAGCGTGCGCCGACGGCCGGCGGAGAAAAGTTTCGTCTTCTTCGACGGCCCGCCCTTCGCCACGGGCCTGCCGCATTACGGCCACCTTCTGGCCGGCACCCTCAAGGATATAGTTCCCCGTTATTTCACTATGAAAGGATTCCGGGTGGAACGCCGCTTCGGATGGGATTGCCACGGACTTCCCATCGAAACCATAGTCCAGGATCAGTTGGGACTGCATACGGTGCGCGACATCGAAAAATACGGCGTGGACAAATTCAACGAAGCCTGCCGCGCGGGCGTGCTCAAGTACACGCAAGAATGGCGCAAGACGGTGACGCGCATGGGCCGCTGGGTGGATTTCGACGACGAATACAAGACCATGGATCTCTCCTTCATGGAGTCGGTATGGTGGGTGTTCAAACGCTGCTTCGATCAAGGCCTGATCTATCAAGGGTATCGCATCCAGCCTTATAGCCCGGCCCTGGCCACCCCGCTCAGCAATTTCGAGGTGAACCAGGGATATCGCATCCGGCAAGACCCCTCGGTCACCGTGACTTTCCCCCTGGAGGGATCGGACGAGGCGCTGTTGGCCTGGACCACCACGCCCTGGACCTTGCCGAGCAATCTCGCCGTGGCTATTCGCGGTGACCTGGAATACGCCTTGGTCTCGCATCAGGGGCGCAAATACTGGATCGCCGAGGCGAGGCGCGCCGCCTATTTCGGCGAAGACTCCCCGGTATTGGAAAAAATCAAAGGCCAAGCCTTGGCCGGACGGCGCTACCAACCGCTGTTTCAATACGCTCCGTATTTTTCCGAAAAGCAATACACCTTGCTCTTAGCCGATTTCGTCAGCGACGCCGACGGCACGGGCGCGGTACACATCGCCCCCAGCTTCGGCGAGGACGACTTCCAATTGGGGCTTCGGGAAAACCTCGGACTTTTCGATCCGCTGGACGCCGAAGGGCGCTTCACCCATCTCGTGCCCGAATGGACCGGTGTCGGCGCCAAGGACGCGGACAAAAGCATCCTGCATCGCCTCAAGTCGGAAGACCGTGTGTTCCGACACGAGACTTTGGATCACAGTTATCCGCATTGCTGGCGCACCGACGTGCCGCTTTTATACCGCGCCTTGAAAAACTGGTTCCTGGCGGTGGACAAGCCGGTGACTTCCACGGGAGGGATCACCAAAACCCTGAAAGAATGGATGATCGAATGCAACCGGCAAATCCGTTGGGTGCCGGAGCATATCCGCGACGGCCGTTTCGGCAAATGGCTGGAGGGCGCGCGGGATTGGAACCTTTCGCGCAACCGTTTCTGGGGCACCTGCATCCCCATCTGGATCGGCGACGACGGCGACATGATTTGCGTGGGGAGCCGAGCGGAATTGGAAACCCTGTCGGGGACGAAAATCGGCGACCTGCACAAGCATGTGGTGGACGCCGTCGCGATCAAGACTTCCGACAAAAAAACTTTCGACCCGAATGGGAAGGTTTATCGCCGCACTCCGGAAGTGCTGGATTGCTGGTTCGAGTCCGGGTCCATGCCTTATGCCCAAGGGCATTACCCTTTCAAAAACCGCGACCGCTTCGAAGCGTCCTTCCCCGCCGATTTCATCGCGGAAGGCCTGGATCAGACGCGCGGCTGGTTCTACACCCTGACCGTGCTTTCCGCCGCGCTGTTCCAGAAACCGGCGATGAAGAACGTCATCGTGAACGGAATCATCCTGGCCGAGGACGGCCAGAAGATGAGCAAGCGCCTCAAGAACTACCCTGACCCGAACGAATTGATCGATCGCGTAGGCGCCGATGCGGTGCGCCTTTTCATGATCGATTCGGCAGCGGTGAGGGGCGAGGAGCTGAAATTCTCGGAAATGGGAGTGAAAAACATCGTGCGCGCCGTGTTGCTGCCGTTGTGGAACGCATTGTCGCTGTTCACGACCTACGCCAACGCCGACGCCTCCAAGGGACAATTGGGCTGGAAGCCGGTCCCGGTAGGGGTGACCCGCGGGTCGCCCCTACCGGGGCCAACATCCGAAAACCTGCTAGACCGTTGGATCCTCTCCGATCTGCAGGCGTTGCTCAAAAACGTCGCGGCCGAGATGGAATCCTATCGTCTCTACCACGTGGTTCCGGCCGTGGTGGGGTTCATCGACCACCTCACCAACTGGTACATACGGCGCTCGCGGCGCCGCTTTTGGAAATCGGAGAACGACAAGGACAAGAACGAAGCCTACGCCACGCTTTACCGCGTGCTGGTGGAATTTTCCAAGGTATTGGCGCCTTTCCTGCCTTTCCTGGCCGAAGAGATGTACCAGGTGCTGGTGCGCGAAATTTTTCCGGGAGGAGGCGTTCCCACCTCGGTGCATCATTGCGATTTCCCCGTTTTCGACCCCGCCCTGCACGACGAGGCGCTGAACGCCAAGA
>JBGPFT010000134.1:0-6355 GCA_041483475.1 Fibrobacteria bacterium
ACGTGCCAGTGTTGGCGGATGCCGGAACGGACATAGCCCATGAGACCCATCAGCCAGGTGAAGGTGATGGCGATGAGGAACAAAACGTATTGGGAGCGCACCGGCATTTTTCCCCATTGGATGGGACCCAGGATGCGGGCGCGGCGGAACATGAAGACGTCGATGACGGTGGCGAAGGCCATGGTGAAAATCACGGACAGCACCTGGGGCACGGAAAGCTTGATGCGCACTGCGGCTTCGACGAAATACCCGTACACCCCGAGGAAGATCACGAAAGCCGCGGCCAAAGCGAAAGCCCCGATTTGCAATACGTTGCCCAGTTTGACCCAGGATACCGTGGCTTGCTTGTTACCCCGGCGATAAAGCAGAAAGCTCATATAGGTGGTGAGGATGAGAATATTCACCGCCGTATTCTTGGCCGACATCACTCCCAACAGGCCCAGCATGGGGTGATGCGCTCCACCCATCTTGCGCGCCTCCTCCACCGTAGCCACCAAAGAATGCGGCGTGGCCCATACCAGTACGCAAAGCGTGACGGAAGTGAGCAGCCATTTGATGTAACCGCGGAAGCGCTCGGACCCTTTGATGCGGCCCATGCCCAGCCACAGGTAATAGTTGGCGCTCAGGAACAGTACGCCGATGAGAATTGCTTGGATGATGAACAGCCAGGAAAAGGCGCCGCCCATAAGCACCATGCCCATGTTCTGCGAGTACGCGTAAATCTCCTTGCCCAGCCAATAGCCCGCGAAGGGCAGGGGTAGGAAAGCGGAAATGGCGATGAAATTTCCCACGTAGCCCATCCAGTCGTATTCGGCCTTTTCCTCCTCGGTTTTGGCGCCCAGGAATTTGAAGGCGCCGTAGGCGGCCGCGATGGAGCCGCCGAAGGCCACATTAGCGATGAGCCGATGCACGTTGACCGGCATCCACAGGAAATTGGTGATGGTAAGCTTGCGGCTGAACAGCGCGCCGGCATCGGTAACCCCTCCCGGCGACATCATGAAGGTGAGCCAGGCGTCGGCGATGAAGATGATGGCCGTTCCCACCAGGTTGAGCCCGAAACCCAGCAGAAGATGCGCGACGGGATGGAATTTTCCCCAGCCGTAGTAATAGCTGTACAGGAAAAGCGCCTCGGCGAAAAAGAGGGTCACATAGGGGGCGAAAGTCCATCCGAAAATTCCCATGAAATAATTCATGAACTTGGGGTAGAGGAACACCAGCAAGAAGGTGAGCAAGGCGCCCAAACTGGCGGTGAAGGAAAAGGAGGTGGAAAGCAGCTTGGTGAACTCATGGGCCAAGCCGTCATAGCGCTTGTCCTTGGTGAAATACCCGATCAATTCGATGATGAAGGCGAACATGGGGACGGCCAACACGAAGGCCGCGAACATGAGATGGAGTTCCGCGGCGATCCACACCGCCACGCGGCTGCCGATCATCGGGAAGCGGCGGTAATCGGGCGATTCGCCGGGCTTGGTGCCCGCGACGATTTTAGGCCCTTCCGGTTCCTTTCCCGGCTTATAGGTAGCCAGCACCCAAGCCACCATTTTTCGGATATCCTCGTCGGCCAAGGTCGGGTGAGGAACCATGGGCATGACGCCCCAATTTCCCGAGCCGCCTTTTTTCACTTTTTGCACCAGCGCGGGAAGGTCCGCTTCCGAATACTTCGCGGCGATAGCCTTTAAGGCCGGACCCACCACGGTTTTGTCCGGGGCATGGCAGGCCAGGCAATCGCTTTTCGTCAACGGAGAGGTTTCGGTTTCAGCCCCCCCTATCGCCGCCACCCCGCACAGCCAGAAAACGGCGAAAACCTTCATGGGGGGCAAAAGTAAAACAGTCGCACCGGAAACGGGACGGATGACTGCCACTTTGACAGCCATTCCCATTCCGCTTTGCCCTTTCGGCATTACCCGAATGCCCCCATCCCAAAAACGCGCGGGCTTTACGGAAACACCATGGCGCATCGCTTGCTTAGTTGGGAAAGCGCGCATGTATCTGCTGCCCGAAAATATTTCCTCCTTCGGCGGGGAAATCGATTCGTTGATCGGATTCATCTCGGCCATTGCCGCCGTGGTGCTTTTCCTGGCCGAGACGGCCTTGCTGGGCATCGTCATCTTTTTCCGGCGCAAACCCGGTCGCAGCGCCCCCTATATAAAAGGGATGGGGTGGCGGCAAATGCGCTGGGTGCTTTTACCCGTGGCCGCCGTGGTGGTGCTGGACCTCCTCATCGACTTGAAAACCCACAAGGCCTGGAACGCGGTGATGCAATCCTTGCCTTCCAAGGGAATGCGGGTGCGCATCACGGGCAGTCAATACCGATGGTCTTTCGCCTACCCCGGCGCCGACGGCCTGCTGGGAACGGCAGACGACATAGTCCGCGTCAACGATTTCGCGGTGCCGGTGGACTCCAACGTCATCTTCGATTTGGCCGCCGCCGACATGATCCACAGCTTCTGGGTGCCCTCGCTGCGTTTCAAGCAGGACGCCGTGCCGGGAAGAATCATCACGCGCTGGTTCAAGGCCATCAAAACCGGAACCTACGGCATCGCCTGTGCGGAACTGTGCGGGGTGGGCCATTCCGACATGAAGGCCACCTTGCGCGTGGAAAGCCGCGAGGATTTCCTGCGCGATTTGCAGTCGGGCGTAAATTCCGGCGGGGCGGAAGTCCGCGCCCCGGCAGGCGGCGCGGAAAATCGGGGCGCCGAGTTGTTGAATCAAAAAGGTTGCACCGCTTGCCATACCTTGGACGGAAGCAAACTCGTCGGCCCGAGCTATAAAGGAATTTTCGGCCGTAAAACCAAATTGGCGGATGGTCGGGAAATCGTCGTGGACGCGGCCTATCTCCGGCGTTCGATCCGGGAACCCGAGGTCGATCAGGTGGCGGGCTTCCCCGCCGGACTGATGCCCAAATTGCCCTTAAGCGACGAAGAAATTCACGAAGTCGTGGAATACCTCGAAACCCTGCGGTGAACATGGAACATTCGAAGCCGATCTTTTTCCGGAAATACGTGTTCTCCACCGATCACAAAGTGATCGGCATGCAATACATGCTCACCGGACTTTGCATGGTGGTGGTGGGAGTTTTCCTCTCCTACGTCTTCCGCATGCAGCTCGCCTATCCCGGATCCGACCTTCCCCTGTTCGGCAAACTCTCGCCGCAGCAATACAACGAATTCGTAACCTTGCACGGCACCATCATGATTTTCTGGGTGGCCATGCCCATTCTGTTGGCCGCCTTCGGCAACTTGCTCATCCCCTTGATGGTGGGCGCGAAAGACATGGCCTTCCCCGCCTTGAACATGATCTCCTATTGGACTTTCCTCGTCAGCACCGTGGCGTTGCTCGCTTCGTTCTTCGTTCCCGGTGGCGCTTTCGACGGCGGGTGGACCGCCTATCCTCCTTTGTCGGCAGGAGGCTATCGCGGCATCAGCTTCTGGAACGGCTTGGGCGGCGACCTGTGGATACTCGCGGTGGCCCTGGAATTCGCGGCCTTCCTCATGGGCGGAGTCAACTTCCTCGTCACCGTCGGCAATATGCGCGCGCCGGGATTGAAATGGTTCGACCTGCCGCTGGTGATTTGGATGTTCGTGATCGCGACTTTGGATTTCCTCTTCTCCGTGGGCCCGCTCATCGCCGGGGCCATCATGCTGCTTTTGGATCGCACTATCGGGACCAACTTTTACAATCCGGCGAAGGGCGGTGACCCCGTGCTGTTCCAGCATCTGTTCTGGTTCTTCGGGCATCCCGAGGTGTATGTCCTGTTCCTGCCCTCGCTTGGCTTGGCGGCGGAAATTCTCACCGCCTCCTCCCGCAAGCCCCTGTTTGGATATCGAGCCATCGTGTACGCGACCATGACGGCGGGCGCGCTGTCCCTCGTCGTCTGGGCCCATCATCAATTCATCGCCGGCATCGATCCCCGCATGGCCTCCTTCTTCAGCGTCACCACCATCCTGATCTCCATCCCCTTCGCCGTCACGGTATTCTGCTACATCGCCACGCTGTGGCGGGGCAACATCCGTTTTTCGACGCCCATGCTGTTCGTGCTCGGATTCCTGGCGGAATTCCTCATCGGCGGGGTCACCGGCATTTACCTAGGATCCAGCGCCTTCGACATCTACGCCCATGACACCTATTTCGTGGTCGCGCATTTCCATTACACCTTGATCCCCGTCGTCGTCTTCTGCGGCACTGCGGCCATCTATTTCTGGTTCCCCAAATTCACCGGACGGATGCTGAACGAAACCTTGGGAAAAATTCATTTCTTCGGCACGGTCCTTTTCTTCAACGGCATTTTCATTCCCCTTTTCATCAATGGAATAGGGGGTGAACACCGCCGCATCGCCGATTATTCCGCCTGGCCCGAATTCATGACCGAGGCCATGAAGCACAACCGCATCGTGGCCACCACTTCGCTGATCGTCGTGATGTTGTTCCAAATCCCCTTCATCATCAATATTTTCCTCAGCCTGTTCCGGGGAAAACCGGCGGGGCCCAATCCCTGGAAATCCAACACACTGGAATGGACCGTGGCCTCGCCCCCGCCCCATCCGAACTTTTCCCCCGTTCCCATGGTGTATCGGGGACCCTATGAATACAGCGTACCGGGCCGCAAGGAAGACTTTTGGCCGCAGAACGAGAAGGAATGAGGATGAAGAAAAAGCCCCTCACCCCTAACCCCTCTCCATGCCTAAACGCATGGAGAGGGGAAGGTCTAAACAGTTTACGGGAAAAAAGTTCCAGCACTCTCCCCCTCTCCATTCGTTTAAGAATGGAGAGGGGGTCGGGGGGTGAGGGATGATTCCCCTGGAAAACGTTCCCAAAGGCCGGGCCGCCATGTGGTGGGTGATCGCCTCCGAGGTGCTGATTTTCGGCGGCTTCGTCACCTGCTATCTCCTGTACCGCGCGCGTTACCCGGAATGGGCGGTCACCGCCTCGGAAAATTCCATTCCGTTGGGATCCCTGAACACCGTGTTGTTGCTGATCAGCGGCTTGTGCATGGCGCGGGCGAACCGGCATGCGGCCAACCGGAATCTTGGCGGCGTAAGTTTGATGATTTCCCTGACCATGCTCCTGGCCCTGGGATTCCTCGGCGTGAAGTCGGTGGAATACGCGCATAAGATCGCTCACGGACATCTTCCCAGCACCGACCTGTTCTGGAGCTTCTATTTCGGCTTGACCGGTTTGCATGCCCTGCATATCGTGGCCGGAATCCTCGCCATGGCCATCATCATGGCCGGAGCGCGGAAAGGCCGGAATCTCCAACGCGTGGAAATGGTGGGCATGTATTGGCAATTGGTGGACGTGGTGTGGATTTTCCTTTTCACTTTGCTGTACCTGGCCAAGCTCCCCACGACCGCGGCTTTGTCCATCGCCGGGCTAATCGGCGGATGGATGGTTTTCCAATTCGTGGGATTGAAGAAAGAATCGAAATGGTTTTGGGGAGTCATGGGTTATGCCGTGCTGTGTCTGACCTTCCTTTTCCTGGGAGTGTATCCGGATGTCGTCTCCGTTTTCAAATAACCTGGAAGCCGCGCTGCCTCGCCTCCGATCGCCCATCCCCAACGCGGTGTTCGGCATGGCGCTGGTACTTTGCACCGAGGCCATGCTATTCGCCGGCCTGCTCAGCGCCTATTTCGTGGCGCGCTCCTACGTTTTCACCTGGCCTCCCTCCGGCCAACCGCGCCTGCCCATCGCCGCCACCACCGTCAATACGTTTTGCCTGCTGGCCAGCGGCGCGATCATTTGGCGGGCCGTGTTCACACGGTCGGCGGATATTCAACGCCCGACTAAAATCTTTTACCTGGCCGCGATTGCGTTGGGCGGAATTTTCGTCGTTGCCCAAGGCGCGGAATGGCTGCGTCTGCTGCGCTTCGGCCTCACCTTGACTTCGGGCCTTTACGGCAGCTTCTTCTACCTGATCGTCGGCATGCATGCCTTGCATGCCGTGGCCGGACTGATCGCTTTGGCCTCGGTGTTTCCCCTGTTCGCCCGGAACGAAAGCGCGCGATCCGGCGCGGTGAAGGCAGTGGGGCTTTATTGGCTGTTCGTGGTCGGCTTATGGCCCGTGCTGTACGGCTTGGTGTATTTGCTATGAAAACACGCTTCCTGCTGCCGTTGCTTATGCTCGCTGCGGAATCCCATGCCTGCAGCGTATGCATGGGAGCGCTCCCGCCCCGGACCTTGAACGTCTATTTGCTGATGACTTTGCTCATGACCCTCATGCCCTTCGCCATGCTGGGAATGGGGCTTTGGTTTTGGAGCAAAGCCAATAAAAACGCCATGGTAAACGCGGAGCTCGGCCATGAACGAAATTAAGACGGAAGAGCTGCTCAAATACGATGGCGCGGCGCCCCGTTACACT
>JBGPFT010000135.1:0-6298 GCA_041483475.1 Fibrobacteria bacterium
CTCTTTCCCGAAGTCGGGCCAGAGGGTTTGGGTGACATAGATCTCGGTATAGGCGATTTGCCAGAGGAGGAAATTGGAGATGCGCAGATCCCCGCCTGTCCGGATCAACAGCTCGGGATCGGGAACCCCGGGGAGATACAGGCGGCGGGCGAAGGCGGTTTCGTCCAGGGAGGCCGGGTCCAGCGCTCCCCTCTGGGCATCGGCTGCAATAGCGCGGCAGGCCGCCAGTATTTCCTCCCGGCCTCCGTAGGACACGGCGATATTAAGCTGGAGGCCGGTGTTTTTGGCGGTTTTTTCGATGCCCTGTTCCAATTCACGGCGGGTGCGGGTAGGCAATTTTTCCAAATTACCCAGGGCCACGAGGCGCACGTTATTGCGCATCAGATCCTCGATTTCCTGACGGATCATCTCCACCAGGAGATCCATGAGGGCGTCGACTTCGAGCAAGGGCCGGGCCCAGTTCTCCGAAGAGAAGACATAGAGTGTGAGGAATTTGACGCCCAAATCGCCACAGGCCTCGACCACGCGTTTGGTGGCGCGGGTGCCGGCCCTATGCCCGAATATTCGGGGTTGGAAGCGCTGACGGGCCCAACGGCCGTTGCCGTCCATGATCACGGCGATATGTTGCGGGGGCGTGCGCATGCTGGGGACGGAAACGCGCCGGACGGGGCCCGGCGGCGCTCACACCGTGGTGATGTCCTTTTCCTTGTCGGCGACGATCTGGTCGACGAGATCCGCGTATTTGTCCGTCATTTGCTGCACCTGGTCCAGTTCGAGCTTGAGTCCGTCCTCGGACATGTGGGCGTCCTTGGCGGCTTTCTTGAGGTGTTCGTTTTCGTCGCGGCGGATATTGCGCACGGCCACCTTGGCCTCCTCGCCGGTTTTGTGGGCCTGCTTGGCCAATTCCTTGCGCCGGTCGCCGGTGAGTACGGGCAGGTTGAGGCGTATATAGGTGCCGTCGTTCATGGGGGTGATGCCCAGATCGCTGGCCAGGATGGCTTTTTCAATGGCCTGCAACAGGCTCTTGTCCCAGGGTTTGATGGCCAGGGAGCGGGGCTCGGGTACGGTGATGGCGGCCACCTGGGGAACGGGAGTGCGTGTTCCGTAATAATCCACGAAAACGTTGTCGAGCATGGCGGGGGTGGCGATCCCCGTGCGGATTCGGGCGAGATCCTTGCGGAGGGTCTCGAGGGATTTCTGCATGCGGGCTTCCAGGGACTTGGCGTCGAGCACCTCATTCTCCTTTGGTGACGAGGGTGCCGATGCTCTCCCCGCGCGCCGCGCGCACGAGGTTTCCGGGCACCCCCAGGTCGAAGACCATGACGGGCATGTTGTTCTCGCGGCACAACGCGATGGCCGAAGTGTCCATGACCTTGAGCTGGCGGTTGATGGCCTCGGTGAAGGTGAGGCGCTCGAAGCGCACGGCGTCCTTATGCCGCTTGGGATCCTGGTCGTACACGCCGTCCACGTTGGTGGCCTTCATGAGGATGTCGCAGCCGGTTTCCACGGCCCGGAGGGTGGCGGCGCTGTCGGTGGTGAAATAGGGATTCCCGGTACCCGCGGCGAACAGCACGATGCGGCCTTTTTCCAGGTGGCGCAGGGCGCGGCGGCGGATGAAGAATTCGGCCACCGAGGTTAGGTTGATGGCGCTGAGCACGCGGGTGACGGCGCCCAGCTTCTCCAACGCGTCCTGCATGCACAGGCAGTTGATCACCGTGGCCAGCATGCCCATTTGATCGGCGGTGACCCGATCCACCCCGTATTCGCTCAGGGAGGCGCCGCGCACGATGTTGCCGCCGCCGATGACCATGCCCACCTGCACCCCGCTTTTGTGCACCTGGACGACTTCCTCGGCGATGCGCTTGAAGGTGACGGGATCGAGGCCGAATTCCCCGCCGCCCGCGAAAGCTTCGCCGCTCAACTTCAGGAGGATTCGCTTATAGCGCGGAGCGGACATGGGCCTATTGCCCCAATTGCAGGCGGTGAAAAGCCAGGACGCGAAGGTTCTCCACCCCGAGGCTTTTGGCCGCGCCGGCCAGCAGTTTTTCCACGGTCGTCTTGTTGTCCTTGATGAAGATCTGTTGGAGCAGGCAGTTCTCCTTGAAGAATTTGCCCAGCTTGCCTTCGACGATGCGCTCCAGCATCGGGCCTTCCTTGCCTTCCTTGACGGTCAGCGCGCGCGCGATTTCGCGCTCCTTCTCGACCACGGCCGAAGGGATGTCCTTGGACTCGATGGCGATGGGGGCCGAGGCCGCCACTTGCATGGCCAAATCCTTGACCAAGGAAGCAAGCAGGCCAACCTGCCCGCGGGGTTGGCCCTGGAACCCCACCTTGACGATGACGCCGATCTTGCCGCCCATGTGGGAATAGGTCTCAATATATTCGCCCGCTCCGGCTTTTTCGATGGCGAAACGGCGCAGGGCGATGTTTTCACCGATTTTGGCGATGACGGCGGATTGGGCTTCACCCACCGTCATCCCATTCACCCGGAGCGATTTGGCGGATTCCACGTCGGCCGGCGCGGACTCGGCGATGGCCTTCACGGCCTTGTCCGCGAAGGTGTTGAAGTCGGCGGAAGCGGCCACGAAATCGGTTTCGCAGTTGATTTCCAGGGCGGCCACGGCGGGACCGGCGGCGGCGAGAACCACTTTACCCTCCTTGGCCTCGCGCCCCACGCGCTTGGCAGCCACGGCGGCGCCCTGCTTGCGGAGGTATTCTATGGCTTTTTCGGGATCGCCTCCGGTTTCGGCCAACGCTTTCTTGCATTGCATGAGGCCGAGGCCGGTCTTTTCGCGGAGCTGCTGCACCGCCTGGGCGCTGATTTCCGCCATTACTCCGCGCTCTCCACGGCCACGGAAACCGCCACGCGCGGTTCGGGCTTCTCCTCCGGCAGCGGAGTCTGCACTTCCAGGATGGCGTCGGAGAGGGTCCGGGTGATGAGGCTGACGGATTTCAAGGCGTCGTCGTTGCCGGGAATCGGAAAGGCTATCTGGTCCGGGTTGGAATTGGTGTCGACGATGCCGATCACCGGGATCTTCAGCCGGTTGGCCTCGTGCACGGCGATATGCTCGTGCTCGGTGTCGGAAACGAACAGCGCGCTGGGCAGGGCCTTCATGTTGCGGATGCCGCTGAAAATGCCCTCAAGCTTGGCGCGTTCCTTATTGATTCCCAGGACTTCCTTCTTGTTCAATTCCTTGAGAATGCCGTCGGCCTCCATTTTCTCGATTTCCTCCAGCCGCTTGATGGAGCGGCGCACCGTGGCGAAGTTGGTGAGCATGCCGCCCAGCCAGCGCTCGGTGACGTAGAACATGCCGCAGCGGATGGCCTCTTCCTTGATGCAGTCCTTGACCGTTTTCTTGGTGCCCACGAAGAGCACGAAGCGGCCCTGCTGGCGTATGCGGCACACCGCCTCCACCGCGCGCTGCAGGCAGATCTGGGTCTTTTCCAGATCGAGCACGTAGATGCCGTTCTTCTCGGTGAGGATGAAACGGCGCATCTTCGGGTTCCACCGCTTGGTGAGATGTCCGAAATGCACGCCGGCTTCGAGCATCTGCTTGAGTTCGGGAATGGCCATGAGACTGTTTTTCCTTTCCGAAGGCGTTCAGCGCTTCGAGTATTGGAAGCTGCGCCGCGCCCCGGCTTTGCCGTATTTCTTGCGTTCCACCTCCCGCGCATCGCGCGTGAGCAGGCCATGCTCGCGGAGCATGGGTCGGAGATCGGGTTTGTATACCAGCAGCGCCCGGGCGATTCCCAGGCGCACCGCGCCGGCCTGCCCATTGATGCCGCCTCCGTGGGTGGAGACGATGACGTCGAATTTCTTGTTGGCCCCGACCACGGTCAGGGGCTGTTCCACGATCATTTCCCGGATGGCGTTTTGGAAATACTCTCCGAAGGTGCGGTCATTGATGATGCGCTGGCCGGTGCCGGACTTGAGCGTCACCCGGGCCACCGCCGTTTTGCGTCTGCCGGTAGCCCGATATTGTTCGGTTGCGATGGGATTCCTCCTTGGATCAGCGCTTGCCGACGGCATGCGCCTCGGGCTTCTGGGACCCGTGGGGATGTTTTTCGCCGTCGTAGATGTGAAGTTTCTTGGCCATGGCGCGGCCGCGGGAATTGTGGGGCAGCATGCCCAGGATGGCATGACGCACCGGATAACCCGGTCGGTTGGCCATGGCTTGCGACACCGTCAGTTCACGCCAGCCTCCCGGGTACATGGAGTGGTTGAAATAGCGGATCTCTTCGCGCTTATTGCCCGTCATCGTCACCTTTTCGGCGTTGATGACGATGACGAAGTCGCCGTGGTCGTGTTCGGGGCTGTAGGCCTTCTTGTGCTTCCCCATGAGCAATCGGGCGGCCGTGCTGGCCAAACGGCCCATCACCGCGCCCTGGGCGTCAAGCACCCACCACCTGCGGGCCAAATTCCTGGGGTTTACCGTCACCGTCTTCATGCAAATCCTGCGAAAAATGGAACGGGAAATGTAGTTAGGAGACCCGGGGAAATGCAAGCGTACCCAAACCGCAATCGGGGTCAGCGGGTCGGGGTCGGAATGGCGGCGCCGTCCAAGCCGCGCGGCTGCGGCCTTCCACGGGAATCGGGCCACAAAACCTGCATGCGTCCGCCCGTGAAAAATACGATGCGTGGATGGGAATGAGGCTGGTTGCGACCGCCTTCCACCGCTACCGATCCGAGTCCTCGGGCTCCGAGTTCGCCGTGGGTCAAGGTTTCCCAAGCCATGTGGTGATCGGTCCCGGTGGGACGAATCGTCCCGATCAGGGCCAGCGAATTCGGGAGTAATTGGCCCATGCGGTTATGGAAATGATTGTACCCGATTTCCCAGGTCGGGTCCTTGCTCAAGGTCAAACTGCCGCCGCAAAGCCAGGCCGGTACGGCTTTGCCGTTGAGATAGGACGCGTGGAATTCCATGGCCGCGACGAGGCGCCGGCTTTGCTCGTTGTATAAATCCACGCCTTGCTGCAAAGCGGTTTCGGCTGCGTTGAGGGCGGAGGCAATGCCATATTGGGTATGTCCAAAGTCGCGGCAGGTTTCCTGGCTCAGACCGTCCACGAAGGTGGTTTGGTTGTACCAATAGGCGATGAGTTGGGCCTGGGTGTAATTTCGGCCCGGGGGCATGACCGGCAATGGGCCGTCGGTGGTGAGATAGAAGTAAGCGGGCACGCGATTGCGCCACATGACCAGGGCTTGATTGAACAAGGTGGAATCGTCGGTGAAGATGCCGATGTTGATAATGCCCTCGATCATGGCCAATTCCCAATTCCCATTGGCCGTGCTGCCGTTCTGGATATAAGGCAGGTAGGCGGTTTTCAACATTTGGGTGAAGCGCGCGATATCGGACACGGCCCAGCCCGTGTAGGTGTAACGGATGATTTCTGCGGCTCGCGGGAACACCGACGCCACCCAGCCCGATTGCAGCGGCGCGTTGCTGTTGGTGTGGGTTTGCAGCACGGCCGACCAGGCGTTCATGATCTCGATTGCCTTTTGGGCATGCGCGGCTTGGCCGGTGAAATGCCAGAGTAAAGCGTGGGTATAGGCCGCGATGGCGTCGTTCTTCTCGTCCGTACAGCCGATGTCGGGATTGGAATAGGAACCGCAATTCACGTCGGCAAGGGGATGGGCGGTGTAGGTGAGCGAAGCGGATCCGCTGCGATTCGTTTGATCGAAGGCGGCCTTCCAAGGTTGCGCGCCGGCCGCGATTTGACCACGGATAAAATTCAATTCGGTGACGTTATTGAGAATGCCCGGATGCTTGAAAGGGCCACAGACTGCAGTCAGGGGAAAAACGAGGGGAAAAAGGATGGATCGCATGGGCGCCTTCAGCGATCAATCTAAGACCGCCGGGGCTTTTCAAAGCATGATATAACGTCAGCCTTGGTGGACGGCTTCGGCGAATTCTCTGAAACGAGACGAATCTTTTTCCGTCTCGAAAAAATTCCCCATGACGACGGCGTCGGCTCCGGCCGCAACCCGTTCCCGGGCTTCTGCCGGTGTGCGGATTCCGCCGCCCACGATGAGGCGCAAAGGGCAGGCCTTGCGCACGGCTTTGACCATGTCGACGGGCACGGGATTCTTCGCCCCGCTCCCGGCTTCGAGATACACCCAGCGCAGGCCGAGCAATTCGGCGGCCATGGCATGGGCCGCGGCGATGCCGGGTTTGTCGGCGGGCAGCGGGCGGGTATTGCTGATGAATTCCACGGCCGTGGTTTGCCCCGATTCCACCAGCAAATAAGCGGTGGGAATGGCTTCCATCCCCAGGCCTTTGACCAGCACCGCGCCCTTCAC
>JBGPFT010000136.1:0-6287 GCA_041483475.1 Fibrobacteria bacterium
CCGCAACCAGCCGTTGGTCGTCATCGGCGGTGGCGATACCGCCATCGAGGAAGCTTCCTATCTCACCAAATTCGGCTCCAAGGTTTACCTGGTGCATCGCCGCGCCGAGTTGCGGGCCAGCAAAGTCATGCAACAGCGGGCCTTTTCCAACCCCAAGTTGGAAATCGTCTGGGACACGGTATTGGAGGACGCATACGGGGAGAAGTTTCTGGAAGGCGTGAAGCTGAAAAACATCAAGACCGGCAAGGCGTATTCCCAGGAGGCCAGGGGCTTGTTCTACGCCATCGGCCACATCCCCAACACGGCGTTTTTGCGTGGACAGATCAAGACCGATGCGGACGGCTACATCGTCACCGAACCCGGTTCGACGCGTACCAATATTCTCGGGGTGTTCGCGGCCGGGGACGTGCAGGACAAGCGTTACCGCCAGGCCGTCACCTCGGCGGGAACCGGATGCATGGCCGCCCTGGACGCCGAGCATTTCCTGTCCGCCGTGGCGGCGGGCGCGCATTAACACCGGAACGGACAGGGGACGTATCACCCCCGCTTCATTGCCTTGACGGTGGGTTAACCTATGAGTTAACGTTTCCGACCCGGAACGAGCCGGTGGACTTCAGGAAGGAGCCGATATGGCCAAGACAAAGCCAAGGGGTTCGGCGCGCAAGCGCGCAGGAGCGGGAGCGAAAAGCCGCGATCTCGCGGTAGGCCAAATGATCCGCAGGGCGCGTGAAGCCGCCCGCGTATCCCAGGAAGATTTGGCCGGCCGGCTGCAAACCAAGCGCACCGCCATCTCCCGCATCGAGAACCATGCCGAGGACATCAAGCTCAGCACCTTGGATCGCGTGGCCAGGGCCTTGGGCAAGGAACTCAAGGTCAAAATCGGTTAAGTATAATGTGGGCATGAAGACGTCTTCGTCGCCTTGGATCAAAACCGCCGTTTTTTGTTGTGGCCTCGTCATCATGCCTCGGGCCGAACGCAAGCCCGTGGCCGTGGGTCTTTTGGGAGGCATGAACGCCGCCACTCTTTGGGGCAAGGACGTGCACGACGTGGATGTGCGCTTATGGCCGGTGGCGGGTTTCAGCCTCGGTTTCAATTTTCCACAATTCCTGGGGTTGGAAACCGACTTGCTTTATGCCAGTCGCGGCAGCGTTTTCAAATCGTCCGAATTGGGGCCGGATACCACCCACGTGCACACTTTCAAAGTGCAGACCGTCACTTTCCCGATTCTGTTCAAAATCACGGCCCCGATTGCGGGCGAGGCGAAACCCATTTTTTTCGGAGGCCCGTCGGTGGCCTATTTTTTTTCCAGGAGCAGCAGTTCGGAAATAACCTACAGCGACGTAGGGACAGGCTTGATCCAAACCGATCCCGTCACCCCGGATATTCCACCCGAAAACCTACAGAATTTCGACGTGCTGCTGACTTTAGGAGGCGGGCTGGAATGGGGTCTCGGCAGCCTGCAGGTCCGGATCAATCTCGGGCAGCGGAGTTTGGACGCACGCAATCAAAAAGACATCAAGACTTTCACCTTCGAGGCGATGGCGGGATTTATTTTTTGATTTCGCCCGCCCGGCGTGGCGCCTATGTGAAGAAACTTCTTATCCAGCGCGCTGCGGGAATCCAGCACAGCCACAATCCCACCGCCACGAAGCCGATGCCGAGCATGGCTTTGAGGTAGACGCGGGCCATTCCGTCCCACCGGGGCTCGATGAAGGCGTCCCTGGGATCGAACCGGCTGACCCGTGCCGTGATCGTATCTCCGATCCGATAACTTCGCAGCCGATCCTCCCAATATGCTTTCGGCTTCGGCTCCTCCTCGCAGGAGTAGCGCCATCCCCAGACGTTTTTTCCGTCCGGAAAATATTCGAATAGCACGTCCGGATAGAATTTGTCCTTGGCCTCCGAAACGTCCTGCCTCACCCCGACCCGGAGGATCCTGGCCGGGATGGGACGATATTCCTCTTCCCAATGCGAAACCTTGTGGATGAGGCGGTAGTCCTGGAGCACGGATTTTGCGCCCAACCCGGCGACCAGGAAACCGGTGAGCAACGCGAGCCAATATACGCCCGCGGGCATGCCGTCGTCCTGGGGACTTTCGGGCGCGGATGCGGGGGGGTGCGGATTTCCGATCATTCCCGCATCAGACGATAATGGATGCCGTCCATCAGCGCCAGCCAAGAGGCTTCGATGATATTGGTCGACACTCCGATGGTGGAATAGGGCTTCTGGCCGGGATGCGCGTGATCGAGATAGCGCGTCCAAACGCGCACCGTGGCGCCGGTGCCCTGGTTGTTGTCCAACACCCTCACCTTGAAGTCGATCAACTCCAGGGTCTTGAGGCTGGGGAAAAAGCGCGTCAAGGCCTTGAGCATGGCCGCGTTCATGGCGTCCACCGGGCCGTTGCCCTCGGCGGCGGCATGCTCAACGATGTCGCCCACCTTGAGCTTGAGGGTGAATTCCGAGTACAATTCGCCGTTTTCCCGGCGTTCGTCGATGGCCCTGAATCCCAGGAATTCGAAGCGGTCGCGGAACAGTCCCAGCCGGCGGCGCGCCAACAATTGAAAACTGGCGTCGGCGATTTCAAAATGATAACCCGCGTCTTCCTTTTGCTTCACCTCGGCCAAAATGGCGGCCACCTCGGGGCTGCGCTTGTCGACTTCGGGCGCGATGGCGTGGATCTTGTCCCAGATCAGGCTGGAGCCGCTTTGGTTCGACACGATGAAGTCGCGCTCGTTTCCGACCCAGGCCGGATCGATATGCTCGAAGCTCCGGGCCAACTTCATCACCCCATCGACATGGGCTCCTCCCTTATGCGCGAAGGCGGCTTCTCCCACGTAAGGCTGGCGGATGTCGTCGGCCAGGTTGGCGATTTCGCTGATGCTGAGGCTGAGAGCGCGCAGGCCTTTCAGTTGCTCCCCCGACACCAGGGCATAACCCATTTTGAGTTGGAGATCGGGAACGATCACGGTGAGGTTGGCGTTGCCGCAACGCTCGCCGTATCCGTTGAATACGCCCTGCACCTGGACGGCTCCGGCCTTGACGGCCGCAAGGCTGTTGGCCACGGCCACGCCCGTGTCGTTGTGGACATGGATTCCCAGCGGAGCTTCAAGGGTCTGTTTCACCCGCGCCACGATCTCGCCGACTTCCCAGGACAGCGCCATGCCGCCGTTGGTGTCGCAGAGCACCAGGCAATCGGCCCCGCCTTCCTGGGCCGCGCGCAAGGTGGCCAGGGCGTATTCGGGATTGGCCTTATAGCCGTCGAAGAAATGTTCAGCATCGTATACGACTTCCGCCGTACGGCGTTTCAGGTAGGCCACGGAATCACGGATCATGCGCAAGTTCTCTTCCAAGGCGGTGCGCAGCACTTCGGTAACGTGAAGATCCCAACTCTTGCCGAATATCGTGATCACCGGAGTCTTGGCATCCACCAGGGGACGCAGCACCGAATCCTCCTCGGGTTTTCCCTGGGGCCGGCAAGTGCTGCCGAAGGCGGCGATTTTGGCATGCTTCCAACTCATGTTCCGGGCGCGGGCGAAAAACTCCACGTCGGTGGGGTTGGTGGGATTGGGCCAACCGCCCTCGATATAATGCGCCCCGAAATCGTCCAATTTGCGGGCGATGGCGAGCTTGTCCTCCAGCGAAAAGGACAAACCCTTGGCCTGATTGCCGTCGCGCAGCGTGGTGTCGTAGATGAAAATTTTTTCCATATCCGCCTCTGCTTTTCAGTCCAAACAAAAAAGCCCGCTCGGTTTTGGAGCGGGCTTTTTTCGGGAAGGTTGAAATTCCCTTAATGGCCGCTCCTGAGCGGGGCCATAATTAGGATGGTGATTCGGGGAAATTCCCAGTGTCGCATATTTTAAGTATATCAATTTGTCCAAATGCTGAGGAGAACAAAATGAAAATCATGACCCTGGCCGCGCCGTTCCTTTCCTTGAGCCTAATCGCAGGATGTGCCGGCATGAATGATACCGTCAAAGGGGGCCTGATCGGCGCCGGAGCGGGCGGTTTGGTGGGCGGCATCATCGGCAAGATGTCCGGCAACACGGCCGTCGGGGTCCTCGTCGGGGCTGCGGTGGGGGGCGCGGCCGGCGCCACCATCGGGCATTATATGGACAAGCAGGCCGCGGAATTGCAGAAGGATTTGAAGAACGCCAAGGTCGAGAGAGTGGGCGAGGGGATCAAAATCACCTTCGCCTCCGGCATCCTATACGACGTGAATTCCGCGGCGCTGAGGAGCGAAGCCAAGGACAACATCACCCAGTTGGCCAAAGTATTGCAAAAATATGAGGACACGAAAATCCTGGTGCAGGGGCATACCGACTCCACCGGTTCCGATTCCCATAACATGGAATTGTCACAGAAGCGCGCCGCCTCGGTGGGCGATCAGCTCAAGTCCGACGGCGTGAACATCGGACGTATCAGCGAGGAAGGGCATGGAGAAGAAATGCCCGTGGCCGACAACGGAAACTCCGAGGGCCGCCAGCAGAATCGCCGGGTGGAAGTGGCCATTTGGGCCAATGAAAAACTGAAACAGGCGGCCAAGGACGGAAAGAAGATTTAAGCGGCGTTTTCCCGCACCTCGATCAGCCATCCGTATTTGGCTTCGGCTTCGACGTAAATTTGACGGCCGATGATGCGTTTCCGGAAACGTTGTTTGGCCCTGCCGACATTGCTTATCGGTTGGGCTTTATGCCAGGAGAGCCATGATGGAAACGCCATCCCAGAAAACAGTTCGCCCGGAACTTTGGTAACCCAAGGCCTCCGAGCCCTCGATCAAAATCTTTCCGATTCAGCCCGAATCTTTTTTCTGGAAGCCCGCGCCTTAGGTCTTTCCGCGGACAGTCTGTATTATTTCCTGGCGGAAACGGCGCTGAAAAAATTCGCCTACGACACCGCCCTGGTTTTCAACCTCTCTATCTCTCCGGCGCCCGGCGCGTTCCAGGAACAGGTGCTGCGACAGCGTTACCGCCTTTATTCCCTCACTGGACTCGGGCGGGAGGCCGAGTTCGTCCGGGATTCCCTGGAGGAACCCGAGGGATCCGGCCGGAAAAAACTCTGGGAGCGATATTGGGGTCTCGTCTCAGGATACGGTCGCGAAACCTATTTCCCCGTGTACCAGTATCCGTTCCAAGAAGATCTGGGAGCTTTGGAATCCAATGGATGGCTGGTCCGCAATCAGGCGGGATTTTTCCGAGCCTTGCCGGGCGCAATTCCCATGATGGCGGGATTCGGATACGACGCGGGCAAAGCTTATTATAAGGATTCCGTGGATTTTCGCGCCTCGGCGTCCTTAAAATCCGGAAACCCGGTAGGCGGGCCTGCTCTCGGCCTGTCCGCGATTTTTGGCCGCGTGACGGGAGCCGGAGACATTCTGTCGGGTAAAGTCGACGGCTCGTATCTTTTCTCTTTTCACCGAGGGTTCGCCTCAATGCATGCGGGATACGAAGCTGAATGGTTGACCGGGGGGACCAAGCGCGATGATGTATTCTGGATGACCACAGCGATGGAATTTTCCTTTTCCGACGGACAGAGAGGGTCCTTCATGTTGTCGGGTTCCCGCTTACGGATGGATCCTCAGAACTCGGTAAATTCCTTACCGGCGATTTACGTTGACGACGTGAGGAAATTCGCTCCCGTGCATTACCGCACCTCAAGTTTCAACTTCCGGGACACTTTGCTCCCCGGTCCCACGGATTCCGCCACCTATTCCCTGTACACGGGTTCACCCGGCACCCGGGACGTGATCATGGAGTCGCCACAAGGGTTTTTCAGTTTAACGCCGTCGCTGGAATATTCCTTTTCGTTGCCTTTCGGGTTTTCCGGTGCGGCGGAAGCCCAAGCCACCTTGCTTTTTTACCCGGATCCTTATTCCTGGGAGGAAACTCCCCTTCCGATTGCAGCGAACTCAGGGGATTTCCAGGCATTGGCCCTAAACCGGGTGGATCGACAGGAATACGGCGCCGTGCTGCGCCTGGACAACGGAACCCTGCGTGAGTTCTATTCCGCGCAACCCTTGGCGCAACGGATTCGCTATCGCCGCGATCGGCAATGGCGGGGACGTTTTTCCCTCGCGCATGGGATTGGGAATTGGGGATCCCTGGGTTTGGAAGCGACCTTGCGAAAGACCGAATCCACTCTTTCCGAGGTTTCCTCGGCCTTAATTCCATCGCGGGAGACCGGATTAGCCTTGAAATGGTCGCACCGATGGTGAAAGATTCCAGGATGTGGAAAGCCCTCGTCTGCGCGACCTTCCTGGCGGGATGCTCGCGGGATTTGGATAAAGGAC
>JBGPFT010000137.1:0-6286 GCA_041483475.1 Fibrobacteria bacterium
GTTTTGGTGACCAGGAGATCGTCCTCGATGCGAATCCCGATCCATTCCGTATGGCGCTTTCCCCCCAAGGTCATGGAGAAACGGCCGTATAAGCCCGGTTCGTTCGAAATCTGCCAGTTCGGGCGAAGCGGCTCGTCCTGGTAAAGCTTGAAGGGATCCCCGTCATGCTCCTGCTCGCCCATGAGATGGGAAACGCCATGCGGGCGTCCGGTGTAAGCTCTTTCAACCCCGCCGCCCCGCGCTAGGAACCTTTCCTTCAGGGCGTTTTCAAGGAAAGTCCAGACTGCCCCGTTGAGCTTCCGGATGGTGGCCCGGGGCCGCGCGTTTTTCCGGGTCAGCTCGGCGGCGTCGAGGACGATGCCGTACAATAATTCCTGCAGGGGATTGAAGCGTCCTGATACCGGCAAAGTGCGGGTGATGTCGGCGTGCATGGTGCCGAAACGCGCGCCGAAGTCCAAAAGCACAAGGCCTTTCGGCGGGAGCGGTTCATCGTTCTTGAGGTAATGCAATACCGTGGCGTTTCGGCCCCCGGCCGCAATGGTGGGGAAGCTGAGTCCGTAGGGGCTGCGCCGCCGCATGCCGTAATCGAGATGCGCGGCCAAGGCGTTTTCATCCCGCAGGGTTTTCCAAGCCCCGAGCGTTTCCAGGAAAGCTTCCCGCGTCGCGGACACGGCGAGGTCGGCGTCGTGGATTTGTTCGGGTTCCAAGGGCAGGCGGAGCCGGAAATGCAAGGGGGCGCAGGAGCGGAGCTCGAAACGCTTTCGGGAGTCTCGGGCAATTGTTTCCACCCGGCGCTTGAAGGCGAAATTATGATCGGTGCGGATGACCCGAAGGCGGTCGCCCCGGGATGGATCGCAGTATTGGTGGAAGAAGACGTAGCCGTGGGACTGCCGGCAGCGACGGACCAACCCGCCGAACCAGCCTTCGAATTCTCCCCAAGTGCGGATGTCCTCAATTCCCGTCAGGCGACGGATGTCTTCCGCATCCCGGGAACTTTTTGCGGCGCGCCCCGGCGGAAGGCCGAAGCGCACCCCGTCCCAGAACTCCTTGGATGGATCTTTTTCGGGTACGAACAGGATTTCCTCGGGGCGCCCTCCCGGCACGAGTGCCAGGATGACTTTGGGCTGGTTGATGCCGCAGAGATGAAGTATCGCCGGTTCCTGGAAGATTTTCAGGCCGTTCATCTGCCACAGGTTTTCCGCGCCGGGCTCGCGCGGCACGCCCGCGAACAAGGCGAAGCCGTCCAAGGCTTCGAGGTGGCGGCGTCGGCGGCGTTTCAGGATGGCTGGAAAACGCGCCCCGGCCGAGCCCACCGGAAAAACCTGGGAATGACGTCGCAGCAGCGCGGCAAGGGAGCCGGCCATGGGTTCAATCCCAGCGGCCGGAAACGTAGGGTAGGGCGGAGGCGACGCGATCCACTTCAGGGAGATGGGAGAGCAATTCGCCCATGGGATTCCATCGCCCGCTTTGGAATTGGGCGCGCGGACCCTCGGGCATGGACACGGTTTCGCGCCTTGGTCCGCGGATTTCCAATGCTCCCAAATCCAGTGTCCATTCGGATTTGGGATCGGATTCCGCCGCGGCTTGGAGGCGCCGCAAAGCGGCTGCTTCCGTCGTAACGCAGGGAATGCCCAGCGAAACGCAATTGCCGAAGAAGATCTCCGCGAAGCTTTCGCCCACCACGGCCTGGATACCCCAACGCATAATGGCCTGCGGGGCATGTTCACGGCTTGAGCCGCAGCCGAAATTCTTGTTGACCAGAAGGATTTTTCCACCCACGAAGCGGGGGTCGTCGAAGGGATGGGTTTGGCCCTTGGCTTTGAGCCCCTTGCGATCGTCCTCGAAGACGTGTTCGCCGATCCCGTCGAAAGTGACGCAGCGCAAAAAGCGCGCGGGGATGACGCGATCCGTGTCGATGTCATTGCCGCGCAAGGGAACGGTCCGGCCGGAAACGGAGGTGATGACGGCGGATTCTTCCATTTTCATCCTAGGCGAAAGACCTTGCGGGCGTCACTGACCTTGCCCGTCACGGCGGCTGCGGCGGCCATGGCCGGGCTCATGAGCAAGGTGCGCCCGGTCGGCGACCCTTGCCGCCCCTTGAAATTGCGATTGCTGGTGGAGGCGCTGATCTGGCGGTCCTTCAACTTGTCCGGATTCATGGCCAGGCACATGGAGCAGCCGGGTTCGCGCCATTCGAAACCCGCGGCCCGAAACACTTCGTGCAATCCGCGCGCCTCGGCCTCGCGCCGCACCGACTCCGATCCCGGCACCACCAGGGCCTTCACATTCCCCGCCACCTTGGAACCCTTCACCAGGCGGGCCGCTTCCTCGAGATCGGACAGGCGGCCGTTGGTGCAGGATCCGATGAAGACCACGTCCACGGGCACGCCCTCGATTTTCTGGCCTTCCTTGAGGCCCATGTATTCCAGCGCTTCGCGGAGCAATGGCCGATCCGGTTCCGGAGTCGAGGAAACGGAGGGCACCGTGCCGTCTACGGGCATGCTTTGCCCCGGGGTGATGCCCCAGGTGACATAAGGCGCCAACGCGCTTCCGTCCAGCGAAAACTCGTCGTCGAAGGATGCGTTCGCGTCGGAAGCGAGGCCGCGCCAATGGGCCACGGCTTTGTCCCAATCGGAGCCTTGGGGAGAATGGGGGCGGCCCTTGAGATAGGCGAACGTGGTTTCGTCGGGATTGGCGTAGCCGATGCGCGCCCCGCCCTCGATGGACATGTTGCACAAGGTCATGCGCTCCTCCATGGAGAAGCGTTCCACCACTTCGCCCGCGTATTCATAGGCGTAGCCGACGCCGCCGTTTACGCCGAGCTTGTGGATGATGGCCAGGATCACGTCCTTGGCGTACACGCCGGGTTTCAATTTTCCGTCGACGCGGATGCGCCGCACCTTGAGCCGGCCCAGGCTCAGGGTTTGGGTGGCGAGTACGTCGGCCACCTGGCTGGTGCCGATGCCGAAGGCCAAGGATCCGAAAGCGCCGTGGGTGGAAGTGTGGCTGTCCCCGCAGGCGATGGTCATGCCCGGTTGGGTCAGCCCCAATTCGGGTCCGATCACGTGGACGATGCCCTGGTTTCCGGAATCGGGCCCGTAGAATTGAAGATCGTGTTCCCGCGCGTTTTTTTCGATGGCCTGAAGCATTTCCTCGGCCCTGCCGTCGAGCAGGGGGCGTTTCCGCTCCCGCGCATCCGTGGGGATGATGTGATCAACGGTGGCGAAAGTGCGCTTCAGATAGCGCACCTTGAGATTGCGCTCGCGCAAGAGAGAAAACGCCTGCGGCGAGGTCACTTCATGGATCAGATGCAAGCCGATGAAGACCTGGTATTGGCCTGAGGAAAGTCGACCCACGACATGGCGGTCGAAGACTTTCTGGTAAAGGTTCTGGGGCATGGGTAAAAACTAACAACGCCCCCAGGTCAAAGCTCCTTCACAATCTTCTCTTCCAACACATACGGATTCTCCAGGCCCTGGATTTTTTCCTTCAGCTTGCCGTCGCGGCCGATGATGAAGGACGTGGGCAGCGCGTTTACGCCGCCGAAGTCGCGCGTGGTTTCCTCGGTGCCGATCAACGCAGGGTAATTCACCCGGAAATGCTCCAGGATGGGTTTGGCCTGGGTTCCCACCGGATCGTCGACATTGATCGACACCACCCGGAAATTCCGCCCCCGGTATTTCTCCTGCAACTCCACCAAGGTGGGGATTTCCATGAGACAGGGTTGGCACCAAGTGGCCCAGAACACCAGCAGGGTCACCTGACCGTCCCGGGCGGTGACGGTATAGGTTTCGCCCGCGTAGGTCTTGAGGGATACGGTGGGAACGTCGCCGAGCTGCCGGGCTTCGCGGCATCCGGCCAGCAAAGCCAAAGTCAAGGCCAGAACCGGCGCGGCGCGCATTAAACGCGGATCCTTCCGGTCAACGAACGTTCTGGGGATTGAAGAGTCGCCCCAATAATTGAAAAAGCCGGTTGGGGAGAAAGCGCCGGTGGGCGGAAGAGGAGTGCAAGGGCTTGGAGTTTCGACGCACGGCGGTCGGCGAGGAATTCCCGGAGGGAACCGCGACTCCTGTTTTGGCGGAATCGAGTAGGCTGCCGATGTTGTTTACCACGGCATCGCGGGTCTGGAGTTGTCCGGGAGTGCCGCCCAGCCAGTTCCACTCGATGAACTGGACGATGGAGGCGTGTTCCATAGCCACATGGGAAACCGTATTGGGTTTGGCGAAATACCCAATTGCCATCGACGGTATGCGTGGACCATAAACCTGTCCATCGACCGTGCTCATGGGGGGAGGGGTAACCTGGTCATAATAACCGCCACTTTCGTCATAGGTCAACAGGATCAAGGTGTTGTTCCGGTAAGTCGTCGAGTTTAGGATCGCGTTGACGGTGGTGCTGACGAAGGTCACGCCCGGGCTGATGGGGCTGCCTCCATGCTCGGAACTGGTGCCGAGGGCTTTGACATAGCTCACGGACGGCAAGGTTCCATTCGTAATATCCGTGGCAAATGCGGAATAGTCTTTATTGTAGGCCGGCAAGTCCGTTAAGGTGGGATAGTACTGGAACGGGTTATCGCTCGGATCGTAATAGGACGGATAGCAGTGAGTGGGATTCGTGTCGGTTTTCTTGATTGCATAACCTCCCCCATACCAGGCCCAACTCACTGCGCAGGAGTTCAGGAGGTTTCCGATGGTGGGCTCGGTGTAGGTCTTGATGCTGGACGCCGAGAAACATTCCTTTCCCGTCGCATTGGGCATCGAAGAGTTGTCGACGAAGACGTAAGCGCCGCGCGCAAGGTACATGTCATTCGAACTGCTCGCACCCGCGACCGCTTGGAAGTACCTGTCCGCCATGGCGTAACTCGTGGCATATCCCCAGTAGGCGCCTACCGTGGCGTTGTTCGAAACTGAAAAGTTCCGGGGATTGCTTCCGCAGACGGCTCCCGAAACGAACTTGTCCATCAATCCTCCGTCGATTTCGGAGATCTCGCAAGTCTGGCTGTGATTGGGATCGAACGCGCTGTTTTCGTTGTCGGTGAGCACGGTTTGCGGGGCGCCTTGCACGGTGGTCGGCGCCCGCTCGCAGCAGGATGGCCCGGCGGTGCAGTTGGGATTGGACCCTACCGCCGCCGAACAGTAGTTTCCAAAGTAGCTGTCGAAAGACTTGTTCTCCTGGACAATCACGACCAGGTGTTTGATGTTGGAGGACGTCTGATTCGCGGCCAGGCAGGCCGGCGTGATGGCCGTCGACGTGCCGGTATTGCTGGTGGCCCTCACGGTATAGCCGTTGTTGTAGAGGTAACGGAATTTGAAAGTATGACCGACGCTTCCCCATGCGGTCGTGTGCCAGGTTCCGCTGGCCGCCCCATTGGTGTAGACGTAGGTCTTGTAGGTGTTTCCGGAGTCCGCGTCCTGATAGGCGGCAATCCAGTCCTGCGCGGGGCTTCCGGACGGCGCCGTCCAGGTCACCGTGACGGCCCCTCCCGCCGGCACGCTGGAAGGGGTGATGGAAAGCGCATAACCCGCCTGGGCCTGTAAGAATTGGCATGGGAGGGAAACCAGGGTAAGCGCCAAGGCGCAGGGGCGGATCATTCCGGTATGGAAGCGAATGCTAGGCAATGAATTTCCGTTCATTTCGTCCCCGGCTTTTGACCATTTTAATCTAACTGTTCCCGGCCGGAATTTCTCGTGCCCTGCATTCGATTTTAAACTTAATGAATCGGATTGGCCCAATCGTAAAGGGTCACGGTGCGGGCGCATCCTCACCGCCGCGCCCTCTCCCGCGATAAAAGCGCGGGAGAGGGGAGCAAGCATAGTGCTATACTTCTCTTGCTTATGGTCAATATCCAGGAGTTGCTCAGCAAGATGGTGGAAATGGGGGCCTCCGATCTCCATTTGACCATGGGGAGGCCCCCCCTGTTCCGCGTGCACGGGGAACTACGGCCGATGCTGCACGAAAACCTGGTCGCCGAGGACTGCCTGCGCCTCGCCTACAGCGTGATGAACGAAACCCAGCGCAAGGCATTCGAACAGAAGCGGGAATTCGACTTCTCCTTCGGCGTCGCCAATTTGGCGCGCTTCCGCGCCAACGTCTTTCTGCAACGCGGATCCGTGGCCATGGCCATCCGTCTGATTCCGCATGAGATCCAGAATCTGGAACAGTTGGGATTGTCGGCCGTGGCGGCCGAGTTGACCCAGCGCAACATCGGACTGGTGCTGGTGACCGGGCCCACCGGTTCGGGCAAGTCCACCACGCTCGCCGCCATGATTGACAAGGTGAACACCGA
>JBGPFT010000138.1:0-6225 GCA_041483475.1 Fibrobacteria bacterium
AAAGGGACGAGGAGGAAGTTTAGGAACCGGCTGAGCAGCGAGGAAATCCCGTATAGCAACGACTCCCTCGCCAAGGCTTTCAATCGACTCATGGAATATAAAGTGTAAAAATGCGACCGGGGAGATCGCTCACCGAGTAGCCCTTCGGGGCATATCGAGGTGAGCGCCTAACGTCCTTCCGACAAGCGATTGATGAGAAAGTCCGCGATGCCGAGCTGGCGCATGGAAGCCTGCGTCTTGCTGATGTCGTAGGCCACGCGCACGATTTCCACCGTCATCTTCTCGGTGTCGCACAAACACCATGAGGCCAGGGGGTTGCGATCGCGCGGCTGGCCCACGCTGCCGTCGTTCACCAAAAGGCGCTGGCCGGGTTGCCAGGTGTGGAACAGGGTTTCCGAAACCCGGAAGGACTGCTCGCCATCCATGATCACGATGATGGGCCAATGGGTGTGGCCGATGAAACAGACTTTTTCGGTGTAAAATGAAAACGCGTCCACGGCGTCGTCCAGGCTGGACACGTATTTCCAGTCGGCCGGCGACCAGGGACTGGCATGCACGAAAAACAGCGGCGGCTCGGAAACGATGTAGGGCAGCTTTCCCAGGATCTCCACCGTGGAAGGCTTCAGCACCTTGCTGGTCCACTCGATGGCCCGCTGGGCGTTGTAGTTGTTCCATTCCTCCGAGCTTTCGCGCCCGATGGCCACGCTGTCGTGGTTGCCCAGGATGATGATGTCGCTTACCTCCGCCACCATCTCCACGCATTCGTTGGGAAAGGGTCCGTAGCCGACGATGTCCCCTAGGCAAACCTTGCGCTCCACCCCGTAGCGCTCCATGGAGTCCATCACCCGCTGCAAGGCTTCCAGGTTGCCGTGGATGTCCGAGAAAATGCCGTACTTCATGGAAGAATTATACCTCCCGGCCCCCGTCCCGGCCAGGGTGGGAATCCTGAAACCCAGACGTCAGGGGCGGGTTCCGGCCACCGCTTCCGGGGGCGAAGCGTCCTGCGCGCAGCGGAAGCCCACCTTGAAATTGCGGAAACCCGGACGGTTGGAAAAGCGCGTGGAAAGACCCAGGCTGCGGGCTTCGCTGTACCAGCTCGCCCCCCGGATCACCTTGGCTTCGCCCGCGGCCTGTCCCCTGGGATTGACGAGGCTGTCCGGGGAATACTCGCCGTACCAATCCTGCGCCCATTCGCATACGTTGCCGGACATGTCGAAAAGGCCGAAGGCGTTGGGCTTGAGCGAACCCGGCGGCCAGGTGCGGTTGCCGCTGTTGTCGCGAAAGCGGGCGTATCCGGACGCGGGGGCTTCGCCCCAATAGAATCGTCCGCGGGCTCCCGCGCGCGCGGCGTATTCCCATTCCGCTTCGGTGGGCAGACGGCCTCCCAGCTCCCGGCAATAATGCGCCGCCTCATTCCAAGTGACCCGTTCCACGGGCAGGGAATCGCCCACGTGAAAGGAAGGATTGGAACCGATCGCGCGTCGGTAATTCCTTTGCAAAACTTCGGTTCTCTGTAAATAAAACGCCGCCACGGAAATATTTTTACCGTCGGAACGCCGAAAACCTCCGCCGGGAATGAAAACCATGCCGTTCTGTTCCGCGCGTTCCGGGCGCACCGGCGGCAGGATCGGTAGCGCGGGAAGAGTGAAGGTGAAATTCCGCGCCGGCCCTGCGCTGACACGCGTCCCTTCCACGTACTCGACCTTCCAGAAATAAGTCCAGCCGGAATCCAGTTTGGGGATCCACAGCGAGGTGTCGCGCAAAGATTGGGCGATGACCTGAAGGGAATCCCCGTTGCCGAGATACACGTTGAACGAACCGTCGCCCCGGATGCCCGGAGACGGCAAGATCCATTTAAGGCGCGTTCCGGAATCCGTGGCCGGGGAATCGGGCTGAAGCGGCTGCGGAATCGGCAAAGGCGACAGGACCGTCCGCGGAGCGAAATACGCCAGTCCTTCCGGCGGAAAAACCGGCCCCGCCCCCTGGGCATTGACCCCAAACACGCGGAAGCGGTATCCCGTCCCGGGACTCAGCCCTCCCACACGGATGCGCGGCCCTAAGGCATGGAGAAGCGCGGTTTCCCAGGTTCCGGACGGCGCCAGGCGTTGCACGACGAAATAATCCGCGGGGGGATCGGTTTGGCATTGGAGCATGACGCTGGAACTGTCCCCCGACTGGATGTTGGCCCATCCTTCCCGCGGCGGACTGACCCAAACCCGTTCCCGGTTGAACAGGAGAAAATCCCGCGGCGGATCGGAAGCTTGGGAAAGCGGCGGAGCGCGGAGGAAAAGCGCGCTGCGCAACCAAGCCACTCCGCCGGGTCCCGCACCCAAGGCGGCGGAATCGACGGACGCCTCCGCGTCCGAGGAGGAAATACGCACGGAAGAGGAAAAAACCAAAGCGGGCCCCGGTTGGCCGCATAGCGAAAACTCCAGCCTCGGCTCCAACCCCAGGCGCAAAGAGCCCGCGCCCTGCACGGCCATTTCGGGCGCCTCATGCAGCGCTTCGCGCGCTTCGCCCGCAGGTTGCCAGCGATTCGAGTTGAAGGCGAGATCGGCCGAGACGGATTGCCCTACCCGCGACGACAACCGGCCCGAAATTTCCTCGCCGGATACATCCGCCTGAACGGAGAGCGAAAATCCCTCCCGCACGCGCAAAAGCAAACCATGCCCCAGCGGAACGGAAAGCTCCCTGAAAGCGGGCAAAGGTTCGTCGTGCAAAAACCGGCCCTGGCCGCGCAGCGAGGCGGAGAATTTTCCCGACACCTCGAGATTGCCTTGCAACCTGATGTCCACCCATTCCAGCGATCCGTTGCGGACTCGCAATTCCCCCGAAACCTGGGGTTGGAACAGCACCCGGCCTTCGCTCAAATCCGCTTCCAATTCCCCCGTCCCGCTGTCGAGTCCGGAAAGATCGGTTTGCACATGATGATCAGAGGGCAAGGCGTTCTTGTCCAGCCGCATCTTGAACCGGATTTCGCCGTCCAGAATGGCCTCGTTCAGAAAAGCGGGAACGGTTTTGACCCAATAATGAACGACGGATCCGTCGCCGGCGGGTCTTACATCCGTGATCCTGGCGAGCAAGCCGCCGCCCGCCGTGTCGGCCAAAATGACTCCCGGCCAAGGCGCCCAATCCGGGGGAGTCTCCATGAGAAAGGTCGTCGAATCGGATTCATCGCGTCGGAGCAAACGGGGAAAACCCGGCAAGGTGAGATCCCAAAGCATGGGGGACAGCGCCAAGGTGTCGCTTTCCTCCAGGAAAATCGCGTGTTCGACGCTATAGCCATCGACCCGGACGGAAGCCAAATCGGGGGTCCGGATCGAGTCGTCGAAAGACACCGTGATAAGGCGGGATCCGGGTTCCGCCTGTTCCACCCGCAAACCCGGGGACGCCGGGCCCGGAACCGCAAGGAAAAGCGGGACGGCGGCCCAAATCCATCGCCGCGGCATCATTCCTTTATCCTTTTACCTGGGAAAAAAGCCGCTGTATGGTTTTTTTCCCCACCCGCATGGCCAGGATTCCCGGGCCTCCGGATTCCTTGTCCCGGAGCGCCACCATGATGGGCTGACGGACGCCGCGCGGAAGCTGCGCGGCCAGCAAAGTTCCCAGGACTTTCCCGTTATGGTCCAAGAGAAATAATTCGACAAAGGCCGCTTCGGGCAAAGTGATGAACACCTCCAGAGCGTTCCGGCCCACCGGCGTCACCGCCATGTCCAAAACCAGATCCCCGGCCGATTCCCCTTTATCATTCTGACCTTCCGCTAGGGTCGAATCCCCCGTCCAGGCGGATTTCAAATCCCGAATTTCCCCCTTGGCGTTGGTAACGGCCGGCAAAGTCACGGAGACATGCCCATTCCGCATCGGTTCCCGAATCTGCAGAATCAATCTTTGCTTGCCGGCGAAAGCGTGGATTCCAATTCCCGCAATGCCCGTCAAAACGGCAATGGCCCGGAATTTTCCACGATTTTCAGGATTTTTCGCCACAACCGCCCTCTTCGGGAAATCCCCGAGCTCGCCTCTCTCCGGAAGAATACCGAGGTAAAAAATTATAGCCGGAGCTGGATTTTCGCTGTAGGAATAACGACAATTGCCCCGGATTTCAGGAGTTTTTAACTTACTGTCCCCCCGTTGGGAAACATTGAGGAAGTAGAGCATGGCATTCGAGGCTGCGGAATCCCCGAAAAAACCGGGATCGGGAAGCAGGGTCGAGCGCCAGTTGGCTGCAACGGTACAGCGCGAACGCCCCCGAATCGAAACCGAATCGCATGATCATGGCGCCCCCAGCCGGATCATCCGGCTCACGCATTACCAGGCCATTCTTACCTCCTTGCAGGTTATTGGGGACACCTCCACCCTCCTCATCAGTTTTCTGCTCGGCTTCTACCAGTGGCAATGGCTGGGGCCGCGCGTGGCTGTCGACCTTTATGAGGTCGAATCCTTTTCCCGCTATTACCTGTTCCTGGGGATAAGCCTCATCACCACCTTGGTGGGATTGGAAACCCACGGACTTTACCAACCCCAGCGCAGCCTGATGAACGTGCGGGAATTCGAGCTCCTGCTGAAAGTCTGGGGCAAGGCCTGCCTTTTCTCGGTGGCGGTGCTGTACTTGGCGCATGAACTGTATTTCAGCCGCGGCATATTCGTGCTCACCTGGGCCAATATGCTGCTGCTTTTGTGGATCGAGCGCTACGGATTTTTCAAGTTCAACCACTATCTTCGCCGCAAGGGCTTCGTCGAAACCACCTGCCTGGTTTACGGCACCGGCGAAGTGGGGCGCAAGCTCATCGATAAATTCCGCGATTCGCCCAAGCTGGGATTGCATGTGGCAGGCTTCATCGACGACAATCCGGATTTGAAAGGCAAGCGGGTCAAGGGCGTGCCGGTGCTCGGGGATTTCTCCCGCCTTAAGGAATCGATCCGCACTGCGGGGGCGAAAAAGCTGTTCATCGCCATGACTCAGGTTCCTTCCCGGGTGGTGATCGATATTCTCGACGTATGCCGCGAGACGGACTGCGAATTCCAAATCGTGCCCTCCCTCTATGACATCGTGGTGCAGCGGGTCAAGGTCAGCGAGCTGGAGGGGATTCCGCTCATCGGCCTCAGCGAGCCGCAATATTCCTTCCGCACGCGGGTGGCAAAACGCGCTTTTGACTTCTTCGGATCCGTCGTCCTGTTGACGCTGCTCAGTCCGATTTTCCTGGTTTTGGCCGTCTTGGTTAAACTGACCAGCAGGGGGCCGATGATTTTCGTGCAAAAACGCGTGGGGTTCAAGGGGCGCCGGTTCCGCTTTTACAAATTCCGTTCCATGTACGTGGACGCGCCCATGTACGCCGTGACCCCGCAAAGCGGCCGCGATCCGCGCATCACCCCCGTGGGCCGGTTTTTGCGCCGCACCTCGATGGACGAGTTCCCTCAATTGTTGAATGTGTTCAGGGGCGACATGAGCCTGGTAGGCCCGCGGCCGGAAATGCCCTTCCTCGTGGCCAAGTACAACGACCTGCAGCGCCAGCGCCTGAACGTCAAGCCCGGAATCACCGGCCTATGGCAAATCAGCGCGGATCGCAAGAACGCCATCCATGAAAATATGGATTACGACATCTACTACATCCGGAACCAAAGTTTTTTGCTCGACATCGTGATCCTGCTGCGCACCGTGTGGAGCTGCTTCAGGGGAGTCGGAGCGCATTAAGGCTTGCCTCGATACATCCGCCTTCGGCGGACACTCGGCAAGCGAAGCTTCGCTCGTCGAGTAGCCCGCTAGGGCATATCGAGACGAGTGAGTTCATACTCCAAAGTCTTTCCCTCCGCCTTCACCACCAACTTGTTCCTCGGCGGGCCGGCTTCGATCCGTCCAACCACCTTAGCGTCCACTCCCAGTTTTTTCGCGATGGCGATCATTGCGGGCGCGGCGTCGGGCTCGCAGGCGATTTCGAGGCGATGGCCCATGTTGAGGGAACGATAAAGTTCCCGGAGCTCAAGGCGCGATCGCTTGCGCAAAACCCGGAACAGGGGCGGAAGCGGGAAGAGATCGTCTTTCACGTAGGTCAGGTTCTTGCCGAAGCGCAGGCATTTGGTTTGGCCTCCCCCGGTGTTGTGGAAGATGAATGCGATCGCATCGCGCATTTCGGAAAGCGCCTTGGCCAACACGGCGCATAGGTGCGCGTCGGGGAAAGCAGGGCCTCACCCACCGTCAACTCGGAACCGGGGAGCGGATCCTTCATCCGG
>JBGPFT010000139.1:0-6218 GCA_041483475.1 Fibrobacteria bacterium
ATGGGCCCAGGAACTTGCGAAGTTGGCGGGCGCTTTTGATCTCTGCGTCGACAGCGCCGGCGGTGAAGGATGGGCGGGACTTTGCGATCTGCTCAAGCCCGGCGGCCGCCTGGTGTTTTTCGGCGTGACCCGGGGCGTTCCCAAGGACATCCCCATGCGCAAAGTTTTTTTCAAACAGCTTTCCTTCCTGGGCACCACCATGGGCTCGCCGCGGGATTTCCAAGCCATGCTGGATTTCGTTCAGACCCATCGGCTCCGCCCCGTCATCGATTCGGCATGGCCCTGGGAAAAGGCCGAGGAAGCCTGCCAACGCATGGAGCGCGGGGCGCATACCGGAAAAATCGTTTTGAAAATATCATGAAAAATGGAGTAGCCACAAAAGGACACAAAGGGGACAAAAAAAGGCTTTTCGCCTCTGTGTTCTTTGTGATCCTTTGTGGCCATTTCTCCCTTTGCGGTCGCGCCTGGGGCTTGGCGCCCGATTCCCTGCCATCCCTGCTAGAAACCTCGGCCGAAAGCCCCGCCATCGCCGATCGCCTCCATCATCCCTGGAACCAATTCCTGCTCAACGGGCAAACCTCCTTCTCGGCGGGCGATCTGTTCTATGCGGAACAGCGCTTCTCCTCCCGGGAGCGGTTTTCCCTGATGCCGGAATTCCCCATCCTGCCGGTCTTCCCGGAAAACGATTCCGCCTTCGCTTCCGCAGGAGCCAATACAGGCAATGAAATCAACCGCGAAGGAATTGTCGACCAAACGCCTTTCACCCGGGGTTTCATTCGGTCCCATTTGACTTCCGCCAGCCGCATCGCCTGGGAGGGCGAGGAGGATGATTTGCTTTCGTCCCGAACCTTTCCACGCCGCGATAGTATTCTGGGCAACCGGGCCGCCTCGGAACTGGCCTACCTCGGCGATAGCCTTCCGCCGCTGAGCCTTTGGCGGGCAGGCGCGGAATTGCAGCAACGCGGCGGCGCCTTGCGGGTAGGACATGCGCGCGGGTTCGTCTGGGCGCCGTCCCTGCTCACGGGAGAAAACTATCCCATGAAGGCGCAGGGAACTGAGATGCGGGTGGGCTTGGACGAGGATTTGGGCATGCGTTTCCGTTATTACTCCTACGACGGCATGTCCGCCCAGCCGAGGGATGCCCCGAAGGCCACTTTTTCGGAAGTGGGCCTGGCCGTGAAAGGGGGCTCCGATCCCTGGATCTGGAAATTCGAATGGGGCTATCGCAAACGGGTAATCGAAAAGGGATCGCTCTGGGCCCCGTTGGACCGCGCGTCTTATCCGTGGGCTTTTCACGGAGGACGGGAATGGAAGGGGGAGGACATTCCCTGGAAGATCCGCATGCGCGCCGGCCTGGAATATGACGAGAGCGCGTTGCTCTCGCGGGGCGTGGTCGAGGCTGAGGAGCCGCTGAAGAAAAACGTCTTCTCGCAAAGCCTGCGGATTTATCATCGCCATCCCTTCGACGATTCCGCTTTCATCGCCGAAGCGAGGCCGGGAGATTTGTCGCCCACGGTATTTTACCGGGTTCCGCCCAACGGCCGGGGCGCCGCCTTGTCGCTGGGATACGATTTCCGCGACTCGTCATGGGAAGCGGGTTGCGGCGGCTTCGGCTCTCTGGAGTGGGAAATTCCGATTTTCGAAGGAAGTGCGGAAATTCCCGGCGGCGCGTCCTATTGGAACAGCCGACGCGGCGTTTATCGGGGTGCGGACGACGTCTTGGGACGCGGCGGCGCCTCTCTTCATGCCGAAGCCAAGGCGGGGGGGCATGTCCGGATTCGGGCCGAAGCGGGTTGGCAGGAGTTTTACGGCGAGGAGGAAGCCGCGCTGGAATTCTCCCCGGCTCCGTATTTCGGCGAAACCGAAGCCCGCTGCCAGTTCGCCCATGGTTTTCGCGCCGAGGCACGCTTGCAGGGCATGGGGGCCAAGGAATATCGCGGCTATGGAATTTCGTTGCGGGTGCCTCCGCATTTCGAAAATCACCTGGGCCTGGAGCAATCCTTCGGGGCGCGTCTCAAGCTGCGGATGGCCCTTTTCCACGCTTTCGGCGACGAAATCCTGGAGCATCCTTTGGGAAACCCCCTGCGCTTCCGCGTTTTCGCCGGTCTGGCCTGCGCATTGCGCTGAGAGCGTTCATGCCTTTTCTCCTCGGATCCTATAAAGATTCGCGCTGACGGCGAGACCGCCGTTGTCGAGTTCCAAGCGCTTTTCCGGCTTGAACCAGATGTCCTTTTCCAGCGACGGATCGGGAATCACCACGCAGGCGCGGCTACTTTCGCATTTGGTTTTCAGGAAATGACCGAAATCCCGGTACAGGGGATGGGGGGGTTCGCCGCCTTCGTCCAACCGGACGCCATAGGGCGGATTGGTAATGATGACGGCGTCGCGAAAGGGGCCTTCCAGCCGGTTAAAATCCTTTTGGGTGAGCTTGATGGCGCTGGCGAAGGGAGTGCCTTCGAGGTTGGCGCGGACGGCGGCCATGGCGCGGGCGTCGATGTCGTAGCCGAAGATCAGGTCCGGCGGCAGGGGAACGATTTGGGCGTCCATTTCCGATTTGATCAGTCCCCAGGCTTCGGCTGAGAAATCCGGCAAGGTCTCGAAGCCCTGGCATTTGCGGAAAGCCCCGGCCGGAGTTCGCGTGGCGCGCATCGCGGCCTCGATGAGGATGGTGCCACTGCCGCAGAAGAAATCGTGGAGTCGGCCCTCGCCTTTCCAGCCCGCGAAGCGGAGCAGCGCGGCCGCAAGATTTTCCTTGATGGGGGCTTCCACGGCTTGGCGGCGATAACCGCGGCGATGCATGACGCCGTCCGAATAATGGAGGCTGACGGTGGCCTGATCCTTTCGCAGAAAAAGGTCCAGGCGGATATCCGGATCTTCGCGATCGATGTCGGGCCGCGCGCCGTGCTGGTCGCGAAGAGCGTCTACTACCGCGTCCTTGAGCTTGAGGGCGGCGTACTGGCTGTGGGTGATGGTGGAGTCCGACACCGTGGCCGTGACCTTGAGGGTTTGCTCCGGTTTGAGCACCGCGCTCCAGTTAAAGCCGCGGGCTTTCGCGTACAGTTCTTCGGGATCACGGCAGGGAAAAGAAGCCAGGGGTCGCAAGAGACGGGACGCCAGGCGCGATCCGTAAACCACCCGGTAGGCCTCGTCCCGCGACAGGAGAAGGGAAACCCCGAGGTATTCAGCCGCGCCTCCGGCGATGCCCATTTCCAAAAGTTCTTCAAGCAGAAACGGCTCAAGATTGCGGGCGCAACTGACGAAGAAAGGATGGCGTTTTTCCCCGCCCACGGGCTTTGAGCCGGAAGCCTTATCCGGCGCGACTGGAGGTTTTTTCAAGACGGCTCAGTAAGTCCCGCGGTTGATCGCGGGAGCGCGTCCGCCGGGGGGGGAGGAGCGGTTTCCACCCTGACGATCGCCGCCGCGGGGGCCACCGCCGTTCCCCTCTTCGCGCGGACGCGCTTCGCGGGCGTTGATGCGGCGGCCGTCCAACTCGGCGCCGTTCACGCCTTCAAGGGCCTTCTGAGCCTCCTCGTCGCTTGGCATCTCCACGAAGCCGAAGCCGCGCGATCGCCCGGTCATGCGATCCTTGATGATGCGCGCCGATTGCACCGTGCCGAAGGCCGCGAAGGCGTCACGGAGGATTTCATCCGTGGCGGTGTAAGGGATGTTGCTGACGTAGATGTTCATGCCTCTTTCCTTGTTGAATGACCCAGCCTTACTGGATGAAATCAGGGGGATTCATCGCTGATGCAAACGAAAGACCGTCCGAAATACCGAAGACTGGTGGAATAAATATAATGCGCGGAGCCAATCGAACAACCGGTTTTTCGGTTTTTGTATCAGGATTTTGGCGGATTTTAGCATATTTTCAGCTCCCCGGACGTTTAGCTCAGTTGGTTAGAGTACATCGTTCACATCGATGGGGTCAGTGGTTCAAGTCCACTAACGTCCACCAACACCCCCTAGCGTCATTTCGGCTTCCCGCGTTAAGGAATCAGATGAGGGCGGCCAACAATGTCGGCCAATCCTGGGTTCCGAAGGTTTTGTTTTTCGATTCGGCCCTGGTCGTCATTCCGGGTTATGTTTTTCTGAGGTTCCGGTAGGGACAAACCGGGCAGGCGACGCAGGTGCGATGGATCGCCGAGGCGGCGGTTTAAGAGCGTTGTTATTCCTGCGCGACTTTCGTGGCGCAGGACCATGGTCATAGAATTCTGACTGTAGTCCCAACCGGAATTTGCATCATGGCTTGCGTCTTTGTTTCGAGGGGGATTTCTTTTTTGTCCTTGGCTCAAATGCCGGCATGGCACGAGCTATGAATTCGTCAAAGAGCGGAACGGTAAAGGCCATATCTCCGTGAGCGGGACTGTAAATCATTCCCTTTTTGATCAGGCTGGCCCGTACCGGGCCCAAGGTCGTGATTTTTTCGCCGAGAACTGCGGCAATGTCGCCCGTCCGATATGGATCGGAATCAAGATGGGCCATGGCGCGCAGGTAATCTTTTTCGCGGGGAGTAAGGCGGTCGAAGCGCACCCGGAAGAAATTCTGATCGAGCCGATCCCTGACGATGGACGTCGCCTTCCGGGTGACCAAGAGGGTTATCGGCGAGGAAATTGCGTGGTTCCATGCTTGATAACCCCACTCTTGGAGGAAATATGGGTAGCCCTTGGTTAAGCGAAAAATCTCCTTCAGGGCTTTGCCTTCGAGTTCCACTCCGACTGCATTGACTGGGTCCTGAAGAGCTTTGGCGGCATCCGCTGCCGACAAGGGACCGATGTTCGGAAAGCTGAAGAGCCGTTCCGCATAGGATTTTGATTCACCCGCTAGTCCGGGCAGAATCGGTAAACCGGCTCCGATCAGCACCAAAGGGAGTTGGCGCTGTTGCATCCGGTGCATGGCCATTATCAAAGCGCTCAATTCCACCGCATCGAAGTATTGGATTTCATCGATCAAGACAGCCAGCGCTGTTCCCCTTTCTTCCGCTGCTTCCGCGACGGCGGCAAAAAGATTGGGCAGGTCCACCTCCAAATCTCCGCTGTCGGCAGCTCCTTTTTCCGGCTCAATATCGAGACCAAATTCAAGATCTCCGTAAGACAACTTGAGAGATCCGATAAAGCTCTTCAACACGCCAATACCACGTCGAACCTTGTCACCGGCGCCTTTGATTCGGTCGAGGTCGAATAACAGACGGCGCAGGAGGGGCGCGATCAGCGTCGCCAGGCTTTTATTCTCGTGCGCTTCGACAAGGATGGTGCGGTATCCATTTTCTTGGGCAATCCGCTCAATTGCGTTGAGTAAAACGGTCTTGCCCACACCACGCAAACCTGTGAGCAGCATACTCTTTTCAGGTCTTTTTTCTTTTACGCGACCGAGGAGAACGCGGGCTTGTTCCAAAACCCCGTCGCGACCGGCCAGTTCGGGCGGGGGAGAGCCTGCGCCCGGAGAAAACGGATTCTTGATCCTGTCCATAAAGACCTCGTTTATAGAGGTTTATTTATAGATATACGGTATTATTCTGTCAATATGGTATAAATCGCTATACTTGGGTCTTATAACGCTGAAGAGAACCCCCTGCTTACCTTCTCCGCTTACAACGCCCGTGAATATTCCAGCTTCCCCGCATTCGCCTTGTGACGGGGATCGAAGGCTGCGGCGATCATCCGGGCCAGGGGAAGGCCTTCCTCCGCAATCGCGACTTTCCCGTTTTCCCAAGCGACGAAGCCGTCTGCCAGGAAGGATTGCAGCTTGCCCACGCTCTCGACCCGGTACCGCGCCTTCCAATCCGGATCCAATTTCACCGAATCCAGGGCGGCATCCACGTCAGCGGAGCCGTTGCATAAAAGCCCGTTGACGATGGCGCGCACGGCGATGTCTTCCGGTGTCATGCGATAGCCCGATGCGAAGGGAAATTCGCCGGCCAATACCCGGGCGCGAAAGCGATCCGTGTCCTTTTCATTTTGGAGGTAACCTTGATGCAGCTGCGTGATCCCGGAAGCGCCCAGCGCATGCACCTGTCCGGCGCGGGTTTGCACGCAATAGCCTTGGAAATTCCGGTGCAGCGCGCCCTCGGCCTTGGCGCGGGACAGCTCGTCGTCGGGTTTCGCGAAATGATCCATGCCGATGGCGACGTATCCGCGGCGCAGGAAGGCCTCGCACGATTCCGCCGCCATGCGCAGGCGCGTCACGGCGTCGGGCATGGGATATTTCTCCAATTGGCTTTG
>JBGPFT010000140.1:0-6109 GCA_041483475.1 Fibrobacteria bacterium
CCAGCGCCTGGTCGCCGGTTTGGAGCTTCGCCAGCACGCCCCCGCCGCCGCGCGCAACCCCGGTGCGTCAGTCCCCAACAAATGGTACTTCGAGCCAACCTCTTTCCTCGACCTTGACGTGGGACGCCGCCGCGAACGCCTCCTCCTACGGCCTGCAAGTGGCCGCGGATACCGCCTTCATTTCGTTGTCGTTCAATTTTACCGGAATCGTGGGGGCTTCCAATCCGATTTCATACCCGATCAACAACCTCGCCATCGGCCTGACCTATTACTGGAGAGTCAACGCCACGAATTTGAATGGAACCAGCCCCTGGTCGCCGCGTTGGAGTTTCACCACGGGCACTCCTCCTTTCTCTCCCGTCCTTTCTCTCCCGCTCAAAAGCGACACCGGACTCTCCACTTCCCCCACCTTGGGCTGGAACAACACGGCCGGCGCCTCTTCCTATAGCGTGCAGATTTCCACGGATTCGACTTTCGCCACGGCCGTGAACCTCGTCGGGATCACCGGCACCTCCACCTCGGTTACCGGCCTGTCCGTGTCCACCCGCTATTACTGGCATGCCAGGGCCGCGAATTCATTCGGAACCGGCGCCTGGTCTCCGATTTGGAGCTTCACCACCGCCTCTCTTCCGCCCCCACCCGTGCCGACCTTGATTTCGCCGGCCAATGCCGCCACCGGCCAAACAACTTCCCCGACGTTGTCCTGGAGTGCTTCGGTCGGTGCCACTTCCTTCGGACTTCAGGTGGCCACGGATACCGGTTTCACCATTCCCATGGTCGTCAATCTTTCCGGCCTGATCACGAACTCCAGGACGGTCACCGGCCTGACCGGCGGCGTCCAGTATTATTGGCGGGCTAACGCCACGAATGCCAACGGGACCAGCGCCTGGTCGCCGGTTTGGAGCTTCGCCACCACGCCCCCGCCGCCGCCCGCAACCCCGGTGCTGCAGTCCCCAACCAATGGAACTTCGAGCCAACCTCTTTCCTCGACCTTGACGTGGAACACCGTCGCGAACGCCTTAACCTACGGCCTGCAAGTGGCCACGGATACCGCCTTCAATTCGCTGTTGGTCAATCTCACCGGAATCGCAGGGGCTACCAATCCGATCAACGGCCTCGCCATCGGCATGACCTATTACTGGCGAGTCAACGCCACGAACACGAACGGAACCAGCCCCTGGTCGCCGTTTTGGAGTTTCACCACGGGCACCCCTCCTTCCTCCCCCGTCCTTTCTTCCCCGCTCAACAACGACACCGGACTCACCGCTTCCCCCACGTTAAGATGGAGCGCCACGGCCGGCGCCGCTTCCTACGGCGTACAGGTTTCCACGGATACGACTTTCGCCACAGCCGTGAACCTCGTCGGGATCATCGGCACCTCCACCTCGGTTACCGGCCTGTCCGTGTCCACCCGCTATTATTGGCATGCGCGGGCCACGAATTCGTTCGGAACCGGCGCCTGGTCTCCGATTTGGAGCTTCACCACCGCCTCTCTTCCGCCTCCACCCGTGCCGACCTTGATTTCGCCGGCCAACGCCGCCACCGGCCAAACGACTTCCCCGACGTTGTCCTGGAGTGCTTCGGTCGGCGCCACTTCCTTCGGACTTCAGGTGGCCACGGATACCGGTTTCACCATTCCCATGGTCGTCAATCTTACCGGCCTTGTCGCGATTTCCAGGACGGTCACCGGCTTGTCCGGCGGCGTCCGGTATTACTGGCGGGCCAATGCTGCGAATGCCAACGGAACCAGCGCCTGGTCGCCGCGTTGGAGCTTCACCACCGTCGCCGGTTCCGGTCCCGCGGCTCCCGCCCTTTCTTACCCTCCCAACGGCGACACGGCCGTTTTTTTCACTTTGCAATTGAGCTGGAACTCCTCAAGCGGGGCCAATTCCTACGGCTTGCAGGTGTCGACGGATTCGGCCTTCTCCATCTTGACGGTCAACCGCATCGGCATCGCCACGCTTTCCCTGATGGTGGATTTGAGCGCGGGAACGCGGTATTACTGGCGGGTTAACGCCGCCGATTCCACCACTGGCGCCTGGTCTCCGGCGTGGAGCTTCACCACCGCAACCGCGCGTCTTCCCACCCCGGTTCTGATTTCCCCGGCGAACATCGCCACGGGGCAATCCACATCTCCGACTTTGATTTGGAACGCGGTAAGTGGGGCCGACGTCTATTGGGTCGAAGTTTCCACCGACGCGCTTTTTTCGTCCGTAATTTATCAGAATCCCAACGTCACCGGCGGCTCCTCCGCGGTGGCCGTCGGCCTGTCGGGAAGCACGACTTATTACTGGCGCGTGGTGGCGGGCAGCTCCGTGACGATCGATTACAGCCTGTGGTCGCAGGTATGGAGCTTCACCACTTCCGCTATAGGCTCGGGCGATTCCTATGAGGTGGACAACAGTTATACCGCAGCCCATGCCATCACCGTCAACGACACGGTGCAAAACCACACCTTGACCTCCGGCGACGAGGATTGGTTGCGCTTCACCGCCGTTTCCGGCACAACCTACATCCTGCAAACCTGGGGCAACGCGGATCCGCAAATAGACTTGTACGGCACAAACGGGACGACCTTCCTGGATTCAAATTATAGGGCTCCCCCCGCTTATAACAACGCCCAGCTTACCTGGACCGCCGGCGCCAGCGGTACCTACTATTTCCGGGTGAAACAAGCCGCCGCCTCAGGCGGCACCACGGGCGCCTATACCGTGGGAGTTTCCTCGGTAACGCTGCCATCGGCGCCAATTTTGTTAGCTCCCGTTACCGGCGCCACGGGAATATCCACTTCTCCGACTCTGGATTGGGATTCGGTCAGCGGTTCGCCTTTCTATGGAATTCAGGTTTCCACGAGTCCGACCTTCGCCACCACAGTGGTCAATGACTTCGGCATCGCCAGCCTGAGCTATTATGTCGTCGGCCTGTCGCCCAGCACCATCTATTATTGGCGCGTCAACGCCGTGAATGCCGTGGGAACCGGTGCTTGGTCGCAGGTATGGAGCTTCACCACCGCGGCCCCCGCGATCCCTTCGACGCCGACCTTGTTTTCCCCCTCCAACAGCACCACGGGTACATCCACCTCACCGACCTTGTTTTGGAATTCCGCCGCCGGAGCCACGACCTACGGCCTTCAGGTTTCCACGGATTCGACTTTCACCCTCCCCCCCGTATTCAACACCACCGGCATCGCCGCGACCAATTCCTTTGTCCCGGGATTGACGTACAATACGGCTTATTATTGGCGAGTCAACGCCACCAATATCTCGGGGACTAGCGCCTGGTCTGCGTTTTGGAAATTCACCACCCTCGCCCCCCCTCCGGCTCCCGGCCTGTTCTCGCCCGCCAACACAGCCACTGGACAATCCACCTCGCTGTCCCTTTCCTGGTTCACTTCCAGCGGCGCGACTTCTTATCACCTGCAGGTGGCTACCGACACCTCCTTTGCCGCGCCCGTCGTGAACGTCAGCGGCATTTCGGCCACATCGTACAGCGTGGGAGGCCTGAGCATCACCACCACCTATTACTGGAGGGTGAATGCCACTAATGCCGCGGGGCCCGGTTCCTGGTCGGCGATTTGGAATTTCGCCACGGGGAATCCCACGGTCCCCGCGACGCCTATATTGTCTACTTCCTCTCCCCTCAACGGTTCCATCGGAATAACGACCTCCCCATACCTTTACTGGTACTCAGCCACCGGCGCCACGACCTATGGCGTGCAAGTATCCACGGATTCGACTTTCGCCACCACCACGGTCAATGCCATCGGACTTACCATCTTGTACAACTACACCCCGGGATTGGTGCCCGGCGCCACCTATTACTGGCGGGTCAACGCCGCCAACGCCGTCGGCAACAGCCCCTGGTCTACGATTTGGAGGTTCACCACCGCCTTTCCCGCGCCCACCTTGTCGTCCCCGGCCAGCGGTTCCGTCGGCCAGGTCACTTCTCCCACCCTCTTTTGGAACACCGTTACGGGCGCCACCTCCTATGGGCTGCAAGTGGCCACGGATTCGGCTTTCACCGCGCTTACCGTAAACCTTACCGCCATCGCCACCACTTCCAGGGCATTGAGCGGGTTGGTTTCGGGCACGCGTTATTATTGGCGCGCCAATGCCGCCAACACCCTCGGCGGCACCAGCCCCTGGTCGGCCATCTGGTCCTTTACCGTCGGCCCTCCGTCAGCTCCGATTTTGTCCTCGCCCAGCACCGGGTCCATCCAGCAACCCGTTTCTCCCTATCTCTACTGGGCGACTACCGGCGGAGCGGCCTCCTATACTTTGCAAGTTTCCAGCGATTCGAATTTTTCCACCACCATTTTCAACCAGGGCGGCATTACCACTGCTTACGGCTACGTCACCGGACTGAACGTGAATACCCGATACTACTGGCGCGTCAACGCCTTCAATGCCGTCGGCACCAGCGCCTGGTCCACGGTATGGAGCTTCACCACCATCACTCAGCCCTCGACCCCGATTCTGTCCTCGCCGTCCAGCGGGTCCATCCGGCAGGCCACCGCCCTATATCTTTATTGGATCACCGTTACCGGAGCCTCCTCCTATACCCTGCAGGTTTCGACGGATTCCGGTTTTTCTACCACGATTTTCAATTCGGCCGGCATCCTCAACTATTACGGCTATGTGACCGGATTGTCGGCGAGCACCCGGTATTTTTGGCGCGTCAACGCCTTCAACGCGGCCGGAACCAGTGCCTGGTCCACGGTATGGAGCTTCACCACCCTCGGCCCCCCTTCGGCACCTACTCTGTCCTTGCCCGCCAATGGAGCCGTCGGACTGCCTGCTTCCCTCTTCCTTTCCTGGAATACCGCCACCGGCGCGGCTTACTATCGATTGCAGGTGGCCACGGATTCCAATTTCTCCTCCCTCAGCGTGAATTCCGGCGGACTGGCGACGACTTCCAGCTATGCGGGAAATCTGAGCGTGAGCACCACCTATTACTGGCGGGTGAGCGACTCGAACGCAGTGGGAGTCAGCGCCTGGTCGCAGGTATGGAGATTCACCACTTCCGCCACCGCCCCCCTCCCCGTCCTGTCCCAGAATTTCGAAACGGACAACGGAGGATTCTCGAATTCGGGAGCCAATCTTTGGCAATGGGGCGTACCTACCAATACCTACAGCGGCACCATAGGCGCCCATTCCGGCACCAAGGTTTGGGGCGTGGGACTTACCAGCAATTATCCGAATTATGCGACCTATGATTTGCGCTCCACCTCGTTCACCGTGCCCACTTCCGGGACGCTCTCTTTCTGGTACTGGTTGCAAAAGGAAAGCTGCTGCGATTACGGCTACTTGGAAATCTCCACCAATGGCGGCGCCACTTTCACGATCTTGGCGAATTACGGATCGGGAACTCCCGACGTCCTGACATGGACGCAAGCGGCCATAAATCTGAGCGCATACGCCGGCTTAACCGCCATCATCCGCTGGCGCTTCACCTCCGACGTCTCGATAGTCTATCCCGGCTGGTTCATCGACGACGTTCTGGTACAGTGATCCGGTAATTTTAGAGCCGAAAAAACCGCTTGCAGCAAAACCAGAAAATCCCCAAGTCGGGGGCCTGCCCGCGCTGTCTGCGCCCCTTGGATCAATGCTTTTGCGGAAAAGTGAAACCGCTGGCCACCCGGTTGCGCGTTCTCATTTTGCAGCATCCGCAGGAACAATTGAAGCTTTGGAACTCGGCGCGCTTGGCGCATATGTCGCTTGACAACAGCGCCCTGCGGACGGGGCTTTCCTGGCCCAACCTGCGCAAAGCCTCGGAACGGGATACCGTGCCGAGCAAATGGGGCGCGCTTTATCTCAAAAGCAATCGCCGCATCGAAAAGCCCTTGCAACTTTTCAACCGCAAGGAGGAGCCGCTGGAAGACGCCTCCTTTTTGGAAGGCGTCATCGTCATCGACGGCTCCTGGAAACAGGCGCATGCCTTGTGGTGGCGCAACCCCTGGCTTTTGCGCGTCAACCGCATCGGGTTAAACCCCGAAAAAGCCTCGCGACGAAATCAAGCCAAGGCGGCGGGCTTATCGACCCTGGAATCCATCGCGCATGCGCTGCGGCATCTGGGCGAGGATCCGACCGTGTCCGAAACGCTGCTGCGG
>JBGPFT010000141.1:0-6084 GCA_041483475.1 Fibrobacteria bacterium
ACGGTGTCCGAGCATTGCTTCGCGCTGCTTTTGGCCCTGACCAAGAACTTGGTGGAGGAGGCCAACCACACCCGCTCCGGCTCCTGGAAGCGGTTGACCGGCCATGAAATCCTGGGCAAGACCCTGGGCATCATCGGCCTGGGGCGCATCGGCAAGGAAGTGGCCATCAGGGCCAGGGCCTTCGGCATGGAGGTGGAGGCTTTCGACGTGTACTGGGACGAGGCTTTCGCCCGCGCGCAGAACGTGAAACGGGCCCAGTCCATCGCCGAAGTGCTCGCCTCGGCCGACATCGTGTCCCTGCACACCAACCTCGACGACTCCACCCGCAACATGATCCGCAAGGATACCCTGGCCCTGATGAAGCAGGACGCGCTGCTGATCAATTGCGCCCGGGGCGAGTTGGTGAACGCAAAGGACATGGCCGAGGCTCTGGCAGCGGATCGCATCGCCGGATACGGCGCCGACGTGCTGGATCAGGAACCGCCGCCCCAGGATCATCCGTTGCTCAAGGCGAAGAACTGCATCGTGACTCCCCATATCGGCTCCCGCACCTATGAAAGCGTGCAAAGGCAGGCCGGCATGGCCGCCGCCAATCTCATCTGCGTTTTGTCGGGAAAAAAGCCGCTGGCCCAGGCGAACGCGTTATGAGCGAGGAATTTTTCGTCGTTCCCCTGGAAAGCCACAACCGCCTGATCGAAAAGGCCTACCGCCAGCGCGGCTACTCTGCGGCCGAGGCGCAGATGGCGGCCAAATTCTCCGGGCACGCCTCCTGGCACGGCATCCGCACCCACAACGCCATCAAGGCCCTCCATCTCGATCACCTGTTCGGCAGTGGCGCCGGAGGCTGCAAACCCGATGTCGAAATCGAGAAAATCCCCGGTCGTTTCGCCGCGGCCGAGGTGTGGAACGCCCGCCGGAAGCTGGGCCAGGCCGTGGCCACTATGGCCATGGATCGCTGCCTGGAACTGGCGGACAAATACGGCGTGGGCCTGGTTTCCGTGGACAACGCCTTCCATTACCTGTGGGGCGGAGGCTACGTGATGGACGCCGCGAAAAAAGGCTATATCGCCTATACGAATTGCACCGCGGCGCTGGCCGAAGTGGTTCCCTTCCAGGGAAGCACGGCCACCTTGGGCACCAACCCCCACAGTTGGGGCTTTCCCACCACCGATGCCATCGGCTTTCCCCTGGTCATAGACTGGGCCACCTCGGTAATGGCCATGGGCCGGGTTCAGCAATTGGCGCGCGAGGGAAAGCCCCTGCCCCAGGACACGGCCGTGGACAAAAACGGCAAACCCACCACGGTGGCCGCCGAGGCCGCGGCGCTGTTGCCGTTCGGGGCCCATAAGGGATATAGTTTGTCCTTGATCAATGAGATCGTGGCCGCCTTCATCGGCGGTTCACTGCCCACCTTGCGCAGCCGCTGGACCGACGATCGGGAAAAGCACAGCCCCTGCTTTTTCTTCCAGGCCATCCACCCCGACGCCATGTCCTCCGGAGCCTTCGCCCTGGGAAGGAACCGGGCCGCCAATGTCAAAGCCGTAATCGAAAACATATTGAGCGGCGGCAACAAGAACTGCCTGTTGCCCGGGCAAATCGAGGCCGAGGCTGCGCGGCGCAGTGAGAAGAACGGCGGCTTGCTTTTCTCCGCCGCCGAACTCAAGGCTTTGAACGAGATCGCGTTGGAATGCGGGGAAAAGCCCTGGGAACTCGCTGCATTCAAGCAGGCCGCGTAACATGGCGAACAAGTACCTTGACTCCCTTTTTTCCCTGGCGGACAAGGTCGCCGTGGTCATCGGCGGAACCGGCGAGTTGTGCGGGGCCATGGCCGAAGGGTTGGCCGGGGCCGGCGCCGAAGTGGTGCTGGTGGGCCGGAGCCGGGAAAAGGCCCAGGCCAGGCTGGACAAAATCGCGGCCGCGGGAGGGAAGGGCTGGTTCCTGGCGGCCGACATCTCCGAAAAAGCCGCCTTCCAGGAAATCCTGCGCAAGGTTTTGGAGAAATCCCGCCAGGCGGACATCGTTGTCAACGGTGCCGGCGTGAATTCCGCCACCCCATTCCTGGAAATAACCGAGGAGGAGTACCGGAAGATTTTCGACGTCAATTACAAGTCGGTGTTCCAGGGCTGCCAGGTGTTCGGCGAGTACCTGGTGAAACGGGACAAGGGCGGTTCCATCATCAACCTGGGTTCCATGAGCGGAGTCGTGCCTTTGTCGCGGGTGTTCACCTATTCCGCCTCCAAGGCTGCGGTGCACAACCTGTCCAAGAACCTGGCCCGGGAATGGGCCCGGCATCGCGTGCGGGTCAACACCTTGGTGCCCGGGTTTTTCCCCGCCGAGCAGAACCGCAAGGTGCTGACCCCGGATCGGGTGGAGAAAATCATGGGCCATACCCCCATGGGGCGCTTCGGAGAGGCCCATGAATTGATTGGAGCCACCTTGCTTCTGGCCGGCGGCGCCGGCGGTTTCATCACCGGCCTGGAGCTGGTGGTGGACGGCGGTTATTCCTCCATGACCATTTAACGGATCCGGGCGGAGCCAACGCATGATGTTCATCCACGATAAATTCCTGCTGCACGGCGACGCGGCCGTGCGTTTGTACCACACGCATGCGGCCAAACAGCCCATTCTCGATTACCATTGCCACCTTTCCCCCCAGGACATTGCGGAAAACCGGCGCTTCAAAAACCTTTACGAAATCTGGCTGGAAGGGGACCATTACAAATGGCGGGCCATGAGGTCCAACGGTGTTCCCGAGGAACTGATCACCGGCAACGCGGATCCCTACCAGAAATACCTAGCCTGGGTGAAAACCGTCCCCGCTGCCCTGCGCAATCCCGTCTATCACTGGAGCCACCTGGAGCTCAAGCGGTACTTCGGCATCGATCTCCCCGTCAACGAAAAGAACGCCGAGGAGATCTGGCGCGTCGCCGGCGAGAAACTCCAAACCGACGATTTGTCGGTCCACGGAATCCTGAAGAAGTTCCACGTGCAGGTGGTGTGCACCACCGACGATCCCGTCGACGATCTGACCCATCACTGGCGCATCGCCCAAAGCGGCCTTGCCACCAAGGTGTATCCCACCTTCCGGCCCGACCGGGCATTGGGCATCGATAACGCGCAGGAATTCAACGCATGGACCGACCGGCTGGCCGCGGTTTCCGGCACGCACATCGCGGGGCTCAACGATTTCCTGGACGCCTTGAAGAGACGGCATGACTTCTTCCACTCGCTGGGCGGCCGGCTTTCCGATCACGGGCTTCCCCACGCCTACGGCGAGGATTGCACGACGCCGGAGGCCGCGCTCCTTTTCGACCAGGTCCGCTCGGGCCAGGACGCCTCTCCGGCCGAAAAGGAGAAGTTCGCCTCCTATCTCATGCTCTTTTTCGGCATCTTGGACGCGGACAAGGGCTGGACCCAGCAATTGCATTTGGGTCCTATGCGGAACAACAATACCCGCCTGTTCCGGACCCTCGGACGCGACATCGGCTGCGATTCGATAGGGGACGACATCCAGGGCCCGGGCCTTTCCCGCTACCTGGACAAGCTGGACAGCATGGGCAAATTGCCCAAGACCATCCTGTACAACATCAACCCGCGCGACAATTACCTGTTCGGCACCCTAATCGGCAACTTTCAGGACGGTTCCATCCCGGGCAAGATCCAATTCGGATCGGGCTGGTGGTTCCTGGACCAGAAGGAGGGCATGGAAATGCAACTGAACGCCCTGTCCAACCTGGGCCTGCTCAGCCGTTTCGTGGGCATGCTCACCGATTCCCGCTCCTTCCTCTCCTACACCCGCCACGAATATTTCCGCCGCGTCCTGTGCAACCTGCTGGGCGAGGACATACAGCGGGGCGAAATCCCCGACGACATGGAATTGCTCGGGAACCTGGTGGAGGACGTGTGCTACCGCAACGCCCGGAATTATTTCGGGCTGGAGACGGGGAATTGACAGCTAGTTGAAGGCTTTCAACTCCGGCGTCTTTTCCAGCGGCAAAGTCACCGGCTTCCCTCCGGCCAGCGCGGAGGCGTAGATCGCCAGGATAATCTCCACCGACTTGCGGCCCTGCTCCCCGTTGACGGCGGGTTCGCGCTTTTCCCGGATGGCCCCGGCCGCGTCCTCGAACACGTTCTGGTGATCCTCGAAGTGAATGGCCTTCGGGTCGGCCGCCCCGACTCCCGCGGCCCCGGCCTGGGCGCCGTATTTCTTCAGGATCTCGGCGTCGCCGGGCAGCGGGTGCTTGAAATCCCACGCCGTGATGCCCTTGTCCTTCATGAAAATCGAGCCTTCCGATCCGCACACGTGCACTTCGGCGCCGTGGCCGGTATTGGAGAAGCACGCGGTGGAACCCTCGATCACGCCCAGGGCCCCGTTTTTGAACCGGAGCACGGCCACGGCCACGTCCTCCACCTCGATGCGTTCGTGGGCGGCGCGGCGCGCGAAGGCGCATACCGATTCCACCTCTCCGACCAGGTAGTACAGTTGATCGATGGTGTGGATGGACTGGTTCATCAGGGCGCCGCCGCCGTCCAGCTTCCAGGTTCCCCGCCAGCCGCCCTGATCGTAATACTGCTGGGTCCGATGCCATTTGATGGTGGCGTCGGCCAAAGTGATTTTGCCCAGCCGTCCCGCGTCCACGGCCTTTTTGAATTCCCGCACGGAATCGAAGAAGCGGCGCTGATGCACGCCGGCCAGGATCACGCCGTTTTTTTTGCAGGCCGCGATCATGGCGTCGATTTTCTCCAAGGTGATTTCCAGGGGCTTTTCGCAGATGACGTGTTTCTTGGCCTCGGCGGCCTTCACCGCGGATTCCATATGGCTGCCGCTGGGAGTGCCGATGGTGACCAAGTCCAGTCCGGGATGCCTCAGGAAATCCTCGTACCGGGAATAGGCTTTTACCCCGTATTCGGCGGCCAGCTTCTCCGCGGCCTCGGCCCGCACGTCGAACAAGCATTCCAGATGGCCGCCTTGCATGGCTTGTACGGCCTGGGCGTGAAAATGACCTATCATGCCGCAGCCCACGATGCCGAATCCCAAACCCGACTGGTCGCGCATGCTGGATCTTTCCGGTCAGGCCGTGGCCAACTTCTCGCAGGGGGAGGCCAGGGCTTTTTTCCTGGCCTCCACCAGCAAGGTGTATTTGGTGACGATGTTCGTGCGCAACTCGGGGGGCTCGCCTCCCTTTTCCAGCATGTCGAGAAACACGCCGCGCGCCTCGCCGAAATGCTGTTCATGCGTGGTCCGCAGCGGTTTGGGGATTTCGATGAGGAATTCGTTTCCCTCCCGCGCCCGGAACAGGCCGGGATAAATTTTCCCGTGTCGATCCAGGGCGGCCTGGATGGGCTTGGCCAGGGCCGTGGGATCGCCGTGGGGCGCGATCACGAACTCGGTGACATATCCCTTTTCCGGCAATTGCCGCACCATCAGGTCGGCCTTGGTGCCCCGGATTATGGAACGGTGCGTATCCCCGCTGCCCAGGGGGCCCTCCAGGTTCCAAATCACCCGGATGTGCACGGGCACGTCCTTCACCGTGTACGCGATGTCGCCGTTGCAGTAATAGGACAGAACGTCGTTCCGAACCTCCCCCAGCACCCCGGCCGGGAATTCGAAATGGCGCGTGATCAAAGTGAACGTTTCCAGGGGTACGGGAGTGGCCCAGCGGCGCGCCTCCAGGAGCCGAATGTCCTTCTCAAAAACGACGGTTTGTCCGGGAAAGGCCATCCAATGGGTCATGTCCACCAGGTGGGCGGTCACGTCCACGACTCCCTCGCCCTGCGCTTTGACGTCGAAATACCAGGGCGGCCTTCTCAGGACCTTGCCGTTCACCAGCTTGAACAGGTGGTGGACGGACTCCTTATAAACGGTCGGCTTCCCCGGTTCCACGCGCAGGGTTCCGAACACCTCCGGTTCGGCCAGGAAAATCTTTTGCAGGATGGTGGCGATCTCGAACCGCTCGGTCATGATGTCCACGGTGAGGGGTCGGTCCCGGCCCAGGGCGTCGTTAAGGAATTTCAGCGCGCCTTCCTCCGTGGCCCAGGGCTTGTCCGCGAACACGGCGATCCCCGCGCGGTTCAGGCTCTCGA
>JBGPFT010000142.1:0-6076 GCA_041483475.1 Fibrobacteria bacterium
AAAGCAAGGCGTATTTGCGCGCATAATCCAGGGATTTTGGATCGAGAGCGTTGTCCACGTCCAGCACGATCAGGCGCTCCTCGGGCTCGGATTCAAAAGTCGCGTCGCCCCGGATCAACTGGGTTTTGACTCCGAAATATCCCGCGCCCCCACGGGCGCCGATCCAGGGCGTGGCGCAACGCCGGCCCGCGTTATCTCCGCTGATACGGATGGAATCAAGGGATTCGACGTTCGTCATCGCGATTTCCACGGGTGTTGAGGATACCCGATGCGAGGACATTCCCGGCAGGTCCAGTTGGTAGGAATTTCCGTCCATGGAAACGAAGGAGAGGGCGACCCGGGCTACGCTCTGGTAGCGAATCTCCGCGGCTCCGTACCTGCACGGGACCTGGATTTTGCCGACGCGAATCGGGATAAGGGCGGAGAAACTACTCGGGTCGTCCTCCATACCCGTGACGAAGGTGAGTTCGAAACGGCGTTGTTGCCCGACGGCGTTGGGGAAGATGCGGAAGGAATAGGAACCGTTGCCCCAGGTTTCCAGCAGGGCCGGATCGTGCCGGCGCTTCACGATGCTTTCGTATTGGGCCGATGCCAGGGAGCGATCCTGGATCTCGGCCTTCACTTTTTGCCCGCCGATCCAAAGCTCGAGATCGGTGATCGCCGTGTTGTCTCCCAGGTGGAAATACCCGGAGGTTTCCAGGCTGTCCAGCGTGGATGCGCTGCAGCATCCCGGCGTATAAGCCGCTTCCATGGTCGTGGTGATCACTCCGCGGTTCATCTCGACGCGCAATTTCAATTCATCCACGGCTGTGTTGAAGTTCGCCCAACCGCCGGCGCGTACGTTCTGGGTGTAAAGGGAATGCACATCGAATTGGCCCCAAACCGACAGGGCGGAAAAAAGCGGAATGAAAAACGCGGTGGTGATATTCTGCGATCGGGTCATGTGTCGCCTCCTTTTGTAGTGTATTATAAATTAAAAAAATATATTAAAAACAGAAAATAATGGTAAAATACTCAATAATATCGCAATAAGTTGTAGCTTATAAATGTTGAGTATTAATGGGGTGCGGCGGACCTAAGACGGTTTTAAGTTTACAGTGTGCCCATCGCTTTTCCGCCTTTTTCCCGAATTTCACCGAGAATTTGCGCCTTGCTGGCCCTGGGGTGGTCCTTGGCCAAAGGGGAAATCGTTTATACGGTGCGGGCCAATTTCGGTCTTGATTCGGTAGCCTCTCACATCAAAGCTGATCCAAACGTCGATGCTTACGCCGTGGTTTTTTCGACTTATCTGAACGTCGGTGTTTTTGATTTGAACGGGCCCGCCGCCGCCACCTCGATCCAGTTCCGCCGGGAAAAGGTCAGCGATCAGGTGATCGACTTTGGGACGACGGCCCCCTTGATCCGGGTTCGGAATTGGAAAGGGGAGCTGCGGCTTACCAATCTTGCTTTCCTATCGGGGGGGGGCTCAGCCGTCCTGATCGACGGTTATGCTCCGGCCACGCCTCTTGGTTCCTTGATCCTGGACTCGTGCGTCGTCTTCGGGCCGACCATGAATTCAAACCTCATCCAATGGACGGCGGATACAGCGGGCAAGCGCATCGAGATCAAGCGCAGCCATATCGTGGCCAATCGGGGGGCCAGTTCCGTAATCACATTGCAGGCTCCGATTATTGCCTTCCACAACAACGTCCTGAATTTTTCCGGGATTATACGCCCAACCGCCAGCCAGGATTTCATTTTCTCCGCCAATACCGCCTGCCGCGTGCAGGTGAATGCGGACGGGAGTTTGGGCTCGGCCACCTACCACGTCGTGAGAAACATGGTGACTTTTCTTCCCGGCCAGAACTATCTGGGTTCCACTCCGGGTTATTTCATGGCGGTTTCCAATTTCAATTCCACCGGATCCGTTTTGGCCCGCAACCGCCTTTACAATAATTGGGCCGGCTTCGATTATCAGGCCAACACGCTTTTCGCCGCGGATACGAGTAATCGCAGCATAACCCCGTATTTGCAGCCGGATACCAACGAGCTTTGGAATTGGAGCCTGGGCAGGGCCGAGGACACGGCCCATGGATTCCTGGGCCCGGATTCAGCGCGGCCGGATCCCTATAACGAGTTTCCGGGAGATTACGCTAAAATCGTAGTCCTGAACGGCAGCAATACCTTCTTTTTTTTCCAGCCATCCTTGATTCCGAGAACACTTCGGGAAGCGCTTTCGGGCGATGTTTCTCCCAGTCTTGCGTTCCCTTACCACCGTTTTGTTTGGCCGAATTTGAGAGCATTGCAATTGGGAGGGCCTTTTCAATTGGACAGCTTGCGGGTGCAGGTTACCAACCAGGACGGTTATCCGGTTTTGCTCGCTAAGGGGGATACGGGCGGATTCGTTAGCCAGGCCGAAGGTCAATTGGTTCCCGCTCCGACTTCAGGCTTGTACACTTTTCAAAACGGACTTTCCGGTGCGGTGCAGTACCATCCCGCTTTTCGTTGCAATACGCGCATCGGGCAGAACTTCTCGCCGGCTTACGACTCTTTTTACCAGCCAAAACCTTCGCTGGACACCTTGTCGTTCGGATCGATTGATCAGCCGGGGCTTACCCGCTGGACGACCTCCAGCCCCCTGGACACCAGCACCTTGCCCGCGAACCTGCGTTTTCTGGGAAATACGGTCGGCTATTTCACCACGGCCGTGCCGACACCAGGAAGCAAGGTGCGCATCGGAGCCCGCCCGGTTATGCCTCCCTGGCGTTCCGACAGCGTCAAGTGGCAGGACAAAATCACCACGGCGCTTTTCGCGGCGCGTCCCGTCGGCGCCATTTACATGGACACCATGCCTGCGGCAACCTCGTTCACCGGGTACCTGGTGGAACGCCTCTCCGTTCCCCGGGGGAATTCCATCGCGGCGTTCCGTTTCCCCTGGGGTTTCGCCAAGGCGCGATCGAATTCAGGTTTCCAATTTCAACTCGACACCTCGGCTCGGGCCGTAGACACCAACGCCTTCGCCTTCGTTTCCCAAACCGTCGGCTTGCAATGGCAGGGGAGAGGAGCCGGGACCCAGGATTCGGTTTGGTTGGAGGCGCATGTTATGCCGGATCTCGAGTTGTGGAAAATCCAGGGAAGCAACGCCCCGGTCCAGGTGCTGACGGCGATTCGCATGGTGGATTCGGTGAAATATGCCGTACCCCTTTCGGATTCCGGGGCCGCCTTTTTCTCCGGCCTCAGTCTCAACATCCCCGGCGGCATTTCCTTCAACGGCCTGGTGAACGGGTTCCGGGTGGAAAATCTGCTCACTTCCACGTCCGCGAAGTTGGAATTGGATACGTTGACGGCCTCCTACTTCGATACCGTCAGCGTGGCCCGCAACAAATTGTTTCTGGGCGGAGTTTCGGTTTTCGCGCGTCGACTCGATCTCAAAGCCCCCAACACCACCTATGCCTTGAAATTGGGGATTCCCAAGCCGCTGGACTCGTCCAATGTGCGGGTTTGGGTTTACTCGTCCGCCTTGGGTTGGCAACCCGACACCGCGTTCACGCTGCTGCCGGGCCCGGCGGATTCGATACGCATTCGGGCGCTGGATTCCAGCATGACGCAAATCGTAGTGTTGGAAACCATCGGAGCACCCGGTGTCATCACGGCCGATCCACTTGTGCCCGTCATCGTCGGCGCGCAGGCCGACGTTTCCTTCGTCAACACGGTTTCCGGATCGACCCGAATCAACGGCTACAAGGTGCAAGCGGTGTCGGTGGGCCAGGACGGCGTCGTCAACGTGGTGACGGATACTCTGCGAGTTTTGACGGACCACGCCAAGCTCACCGTCAGCACCAATGCTTACCATGCGTTCACGGCACGGTACTATATCACGGACACCTTGGCCGGGATCCTAGCCTTGAGCAGTCCCGCCGGGCTCATGGTGAACAAGGCCATCCAGGAAGCCGCGCATGGCCCGACTTTGGCGCGGGGCTGGCAATTGGTGGGCCTGCCCTTTGACGGCCCGGTGGACGCGCGTTTTCAAGTCCCCCCGCCCGTATCCAAGGATACCGTGGATCGGCATTCGATTTTCAGGTTGATGCGAAACGGCGCCAATTATGCCTGGGATTCCATGCCCCGGCCGGATACCGTGCAATTGCGGCGCGGCGCGGCGGTTTTGTTCGGAGGCACGCGCGCTTGCGCCTTGACCTTGGACACTTCGGTAACCGCGGATTTGAATCCCTTCTCCTTCACCGGAACCGCGGCTGCGGAATGGAGATTGATCGCCGATCCCTTCCCGTTCCCGGTGCGGGCGTCCAAGCTTGTTTCCAACCTGGGATCGCTTTCACAGTTCCGTCAGTTGACGTACTTCGCAAACCTCCAATCGCGCAACTATCAATGGAGCGCCATGTCCCCGCAGTTGGAGCCTTTCACCGGCTACGCCTACTTTCTGCGCGCCGGGGAAACCTTGACCTTGGATCCGTTGGCGGGCGTGGCCCTGGGCAAATCCGCCGCGACCGGAACCGGGGCCGTCGTGCGGGCGGAAATGGACGGAGGCGCCGCGGAGTTGCGCCTTTTTCCTCGGGGCCTGGACGCGGACATTCCCGCCTTGCCCGCGCCGGGAGCGGCTTTGGACATTCGCGCCGGATCCGGTTTTGGATTCTGGAGCCGGGGCGTGGACTGGAACGGTTTTGTCGAACCCCTGATTTTGCAAGCGCCGGGCGCCGGGGAAATTTCCGTCACCGCGTCCCTGGAAAACTTCGCGCCCGGATCGGTTCCCGAATTCGCCCTGTGGGATTCCCTTTCCGGCATCGGGTATATCGGGGATGAATTGCGGAAGATTCCCGTATCCGCCGGCGAGAACCGCTTCGCCCTCCTGGGGGGGAGCCCCGGGTTCGCGCGGGGAAAACTCGGCCGCCTGCGCGGAACCTTTGCCGCGGACGGGAGTTTCACGGCCTTGGTCGCGCAAGGCGCCTTGCGGCTGAGGTGGAACCTTCCGCCCCGCGCTGGCGGTTATGATCGCCTGGAAATCGGCTTGTACGACATGCAGGGCCGCCGGATGCTGAGACGATCCTTCGGTCGCGTCTCCGCTGGCACCTGGAAAATGACCGCGGCGCTTCCGGGTACCGGTTTCTATTTCTGCCGGGCTCAGGCCTATGCGGGGGGAATCCCGGTGTTCTCCCGGGCCGGAAAGGTGGCGGCGCCATGAAAGGGAAAATATCCGCCGTCCCCGGAGCGCTCCTGGCCGCGGCGGTTTCGGCTTGGGGTCTTTGCTCGGACAAGCGGGACACGGGACGGCTGCCGCCGGCGATAGGGGCTGCGGGCAAGCCGCCGGCGATTTTCGGGTTGCGTTGCGACACCATGGTGGTTCCCAAGGGAAGTTCCACCGTGGTTTATCCGGGGGCCTTTCTCTACTTCGAAAAGGAGAAGACGTCCAATTTCATCCGAGTGGAGGGGACTTTGGAATTGCGGGGAGACAAGGATCACCACGCGGTGATCGCGGGCGGCCGCGAACCCGGCCCGGTCCTCAAGCCTTCGGAAACGGCGGCCTGGGCCGGAATCCGGATCGAAACCGGCGGCGAATTGCAGATGGAGTTCGCCGAAATCCACGGAGCGGCGTTTCCCATCACCGCCCGTTCGCATGCCGTCAAGATCGAGAAATCATCCTTCACCGGAGGCATGGGCATCGTCATGCCCGACGGGACTCCCTATGATCTGGACCCGCAATTCGCCGCCGTGGAGCTTCTGGATATGGCGAATTTTCAGCCTGCGGCGGCGCCCGTCCCGGAACAGGTTCAGGAGCCGAAGCCGATGGCCGCCGCCAAGCCCATGGCGTCGCGAGAGCCGGTGCAGAAGATGAGCGCCGAGGAAAAGGCGGCGTTGTTCGCGAAGAAGCGTAAAGAGCCCGGATTTTTGACCAAGCCGGCGACTTGGATGATCGCCGGCGGAGGATTGGCGTTGGCCGCCGCCGGGGTCTTTGTCCAGCTTCAGCTGGAGAAGAAAAAATCCGGGGGCGGGATTCTGGATCCGGGCATGGATCCGATGCCGGTTACGCCGCAGTAGGTACGCCCCGGTAGGGGCAACCCGCGGGTTGCCCCTACCGGGGCGTGAT
>JBGPFT010000143.1:0-6075 GCA_041483475.1 Fibrobacteria bacterium
CGACAGGAATCGCTCGGCGATGGAGGCGCCCAAGGCCATCACATGCCCCTGCCCCAAGGGACCGGAAGTGTTTTCGATGCCCCGCTTCACGTCGATTTCTGGATGACCCGGCGTCGGGCTTTCCCATTGCCGGAAATTCGCCAATTCGTCCATGGTGTAGAGGCCGAACAACGACAGCGTGGAATAAATCATCGACGAGAGATGACCCGCGTCGAGAAAAAAGCGATCGCGCTGGGCCCAGGTCATCTCCTTGGGATCGAGATCCAGGAATTCGGCGTAAAGCAAAGCCATGAAATCGGCGCCGCCCATGGGCCCGCCCGGATGCCCGGACTTGGCCTTCTCGGGCATGGAGCAGGAAAGGACGCGGATATTGTCGGCGATGCGTTTGAGCAAAGCATTTTCCAAGGGAAGCTCCTGGTTTGCGGGTTGGAAAAATTAGTAAAGGGGCCGCTTCGACCCGGCCAAAGCCAGCGCTTTCTCCTCCGGGGAAAGGGCGGCGTTCAATTTTCCGGAGCGGAAACCCTCGGCGTCCAGCACCACCTTCCGGAAACCCAGCGCGCGAAATTCCCTTTCCAATCCGGACCACACCGTCCCGTCGGACAGCCGGAGCCGATCTTCGGGAAGCGCCTCAATGCGGGCCGCTTTTCCGTCCTCCGCGCAGCGCACGCGCAACTCGCGCACACCCAAAGCGCGCAGGATTTCCTCGGCCGCTCCGATGCGCCGCAATTTTTCCTCGGTGACCTCCTCATGGTAGGCGATGCGGCTGCTGAGGCAGGGACTCGCGGGCTTGTCATGCACGGGAAGGTTCCAGGCCCGCGCCAAGGCGCGCACTTCCGCTTTTCCCAACCCGGTCTCGGCCAAGGGGGCGCGCGCGCCGCTTTCCACGGCGGCGCGATGCCCGGGGCGGAAATCGCCGAGGTCGTCGGCGTTGGCCCCGTAAAGGACGCCGGTGAAACCCGATTCCTCCGCGAGGCGGCGCAGGTGAAAAAACAAATCGGCTTTGCAGTGATAACAGCGATCCGCCCCGTTTTTCCGGTACTCGGGATTTTCCATTTCCGTGGCGGAATAAACCCGCACGGGAAATCCCGCCCCGTCCGCCGTTTCCAGGGCGGCCGTCCGCTCCCGTTCCGGCAGCGACGGGCCGTCGGCCAGGCAGGCTAGCATTTTGTCAGGGCCTAAGACGCGCAAGGCCGCGACGCAAAGCAGGGCGCTGTCCACTCCCCCCGAAAATCCGATCACGGCGGAGGGAAACGATCGCAACGATTCCAAAAGCAGGCGGGATTTTTCCTCGATCGGTTTCACGACGGGCGTTAAGGTATAATTAGCCGCGATGGTGGCTCAGGGCAAGCCCTTCGTCGTGTCCGCTCCCTCCGGGGCCGGAAAAAGCTCCCTCATCGAAGGGCTGCTGCGCCGTTTCCCGGAACTCCGCTATTCGATTTCCTGCACCACCCGAAAACCCCGCCCGGGGGAAATCGACGGGAGGCATTATTTCTTCAAGTCCCCGGAGCAATTCCAAGCCATGATCGCGGCCGGCGAACTGGCCGAATACAACGAGGTGCACGGCAATTTCTACGGAACTCCCCGCGGCCCTTTAGACGCGATCCTGGAATCGAGCCGGAGCGTGGTACTGGATCTGGATGTATACGGCAAGGTCAATTTCGACCGAGCTTATCCCGAAGCCGTGGGGATACTCATCGTGCCTCCCGATTTCGGGGAATTGGAAAAAAGGCTGCGCGCGCGCGGCACGGATTCCGAGGAAACCATCCGTTTGCGGCTCAAGAACGCCCGGGCCGAATTGGATTTTGCCAAGGCGCGCGGGAAATACGAATACACCGTGGTCAATAACGACTTCGATCTGGCTTTGTCGGAGTTGGCGGGGATTTTCGGCCAGGAACTGGGGTTTTCGGCTATCGGCCCGGGGAAATGAGCCTTTCTCGATACATGGACATTGCACGGCAAATACGGAAAACGGCGGGTAAACCCAAAAACTCTGCGAGAATTTTCTCGGATGGTGGTACATTTCTCATGGGGAGCCGCGTAATTTTGCTGGCTGCTGGGGGAATATGACAACTTCGAACAGACAATTCATACGCGGGTTCTTCGCACTCATTTTGGCCTGCTTCGCCGGTTTGGGTTCAGCTTGGGCCCAGGCTTTCACCAAGGACGATTCCGGTTGGGTGCGCCTCTTCAAGCCCACCACCACCACGGATTGGGGCCCATTGTATTCGCGCGTCTATGGCGCCACCGCCCCGTTGGTCAGTCCCCCCGCCTCGCCTTATATCATCCAATACCCGGGCACGGACACGGCCACCATCCGGGTGAACACCACCGCCAACGGCGGTAATATCGGCACCGATGACTCGACCTTCAGCCATTACCGTTGCCGCGTGGAATACCGGCACGATGTCGCGAGCACGGCCAACAACGCAGGCATCACCTACCACACCGACGAATCCGTGCCTCGTATGTCGAACAACTGGCCGCGGTCCATCGAATGCCAGATGAAACAGGACGAAACCGGATCGGCCTTCTCCATCCAGCAATGCACCTTCACCTCGCGCACCGCCGCCACCGGCGCCATGTCGAATTACGTCCCCACCGGAGGCGTCATCGTCCAGGTCTGCGAATTCGGCTGCAACGGCCGTTCCTACCGGGGCAACCCCTTCATTTCGGGCGGAACGCAATGGAACCGGATGCAAATCGTCATCCGGGGAACCGACAGCGCCATCCACATCGTCAATGATCAAGTGGTGTTCAAGCTTTGGGACATCCGCCTTACGAACAACACCGGGGGGCGCATCAGCCCCATCGATCACGGCCGTATCTGCCTCCAGGCGGAAGGATCCCTGGTCAATTACCGCCGCTGGGAAATCATGCAATTCCCGCCGGCGACCCCTTACTCGGAGCATTTCCTGCACCGGCTGTTCCTCGACAACCCGGATGTGGGCGTCACCATGGCGGGCAACTCGACCTATCTGGTGCGCTGGCGCACCATCGGCAGCACCGGCACCACCGGCACCGTCCCCAATGTGACTCTCGAATACGCCATAGGCGCCGGGGCTTGGACGAACATCGCCACGGGCCTGGCCAACACCGGCAGCTACAACTGGACAGTTCCCAACCAGGCCACCACCCAGCTCCGCCTGCGCGTGAGCGCCGCCGCCTGGGTATGGGCCGATTCCAGCAGCGGTTACAACACCATCACCACCGGCGTCCCCGTGGCAGCGCCCAAGCCTTCACATCCGCTGAAATTCACCGTGGCGGGGAAAGGGATCCTGCTTTCGGGAATCCAGGATTACCGGGCGCTTGAGGTCAGGGACGTGTTCGGAAGGCTGGTGCGCAGCATGTCCATCCAGGATCGCGACCTGAATTGGGATCTCATCGGAGCCGAAGGTAAAAAGGTGCTCCCGGGACTTTATTTCATCCGGGTCTTCGGAAACGGGCACGAAAAGATGGCCCGTACATTGATCTTTTAATCGCTCACCTCGGTAAGTCCGCTTCCGGCGGACACTCGGCGAGCGTTACTTCCTTTTGAACGAAGCTGCGCTCGTCGAGTAGCCTGAAAGGCGTACCGAGACGAGCGTCAATACGCGTTCTTCTTCCACTTCCCCTTGGATCCCAGCTCTTCCTCGATGCGGATGAGCTGGTTGTATTTACAGACCCGATCGGTGCGCGATAGCGAACCCGTCTTGATCTGCCCAGCGCCCGTGGCCACGGCCAAATCAGCGATGAAGGTGTCCTCGGTTTCACCCGAGCGATGGGAGATGACGGTCCCGTACTTCGCTTTCTGGGCCATGGCAATAGCCTGAAGCGTTTCGGTGAGCGTGCCGATCTGATTCACTTTGATGAGGATGGAATTGGCGATTTTCTTATCGATCCCCTTCTTGAGGATGGCGGGATTGGTGACGAAAAGGTCGTCGCCCACCAGCTGCACCTTCCGTCCCAAGGCCACGGTCAATTCGGCCCATCCGTCCCAATCGTTTTGATCCATTCCGTCCTCGATGGAGTAGATCGGGTATTGCGCGCATAGCTCGGAATAGAAGCGCACCATATTCGACGGGCTCAGCGCCTTGCCCGTGCTCTTGTGGAACACGTATTTGCCCTTGCCCTTATCGTAAAACTCGGAGGAAGCCACGTCGAGGGCGATTTTGACGTCCTGCTTCGGCTGATAGCCCGCGGATTGGATGGCCCGCACGATGCTGTCCAAGGCGTCTTCCACGCCCTTGAGATTGGGCGCGAAGCCCCCCTCGTCGCCCACGGCGGTGGACAAGCCCCGTTTCTTGAGTATGGACTTAAGCGCATGGAAGATCTCGGTGGCCATGCGCAGGCCTTCGGAGAAATTCTTCGCCCCCGTCGGCGCGATCATGAACTCCTGGAAATCGATGGGCGCGTCGCTGTGCGCGCCGCCGTTGATGATGTTGCACATGGGCAGGGGCAACACGAGGTTCCGGTTGCCGGCGATTTCGGCCAGATAGGCGTACAAGGGAATTTTGCGTTCGGCGGCGGCGGCCCGGGCGATGGCCAACGAACAGCCGAGGATGGCGTTGGCGCCCAGCTTACCTTTGTGGGGCGTACCATCGGCCTCGATCATGAGATGATCCAATTCAGCCTGGCAAAAGGGATCCTTTCCGCGCAGTTCCTTAGCCAGCAATACCTTAACGTTCTTCACCGCCTTCCCTACGCCCTTGCCAAGCCAGCGGCCTTTTTCGCCGTCCCGCAATTCGCAGGCTTCGCGCTCGCCCGTGGACGCGCCGGAAGGCACGGCCGCGCGCCCCAACGCTCCGCTTTCCAGCCTCACGTCGACCTCTACCGTGGGATTCCCCCGCGAATCCAGGATTTGGCGCGCGTTGACCGAGGCGATGCAACTCATGGGGGTAAAGATAGGAACGCGGGGCGGAGCGCGTCCAAGCGGATGCTATTTTCACGCGATGCGCCGCCTGTTCGCTTGGCTGATCCGCTGGGTAAGCCTCGTCGCCCTGGCGGGCCTGGCGCTTGCGGTGCTGCGCGTTTCCCTGCATCCGCTGCGAGTCCAAACCGGCTGGACCGGACTCTTGCAATCGCATGCCTTGTGGACTGGATTTTTCGCCTTGGTTTCACGCTGGTTGCTGACGCGCTGGCGACGCGGCGATCCGCTGGAATTCCTCGACACCTTGGAACATGAACTCACCCATGCCGTAGCCGGATACCTGACCTTCGCGCCGCCGGTTTCGCTGAAGGCCACGCTGCGCAGAGGCGGCGAGGTCGAATTGCGCCGCAGCAATCCCGTCGTGGCTTTGGCTCCGTATTTTCTGCCGTTGTACACCTCGATATTGGCTCTGCTAACCTTAGTCATGAACCCGGCCCTGCAAACCTATGGCCGCCTGGCCGTGGCCTTCCTCCTCGGAAGTTTCGCCTATCGCCTGGCCCGCGAACTGCACCTGGGCCAAACCGATTTCCGCGAGTTCGGAATTGTCTTTTCCCTGCTGTCCATCGCGGCATTGCTCCCGCTCTCCCTAGGCGCCATCCTCGACACGTCGCATATCCTGGATATTTCCTGGCGCGGCGGGGTGTGGCCGGTGTTCGGGGAGCAGGTAAGATGGGGGTGGAACTTGAGGGCGGTTTTGGGGCGATAAGGGCTCTTGCGCATTCCCAATGCCACCACGCGCAAAGCCATGCAAGCCGCCGCCAAGGGAGATACGGTCAAGGGATTCAAGAACATGGACGCGCTTTTCTCCGACCTTGAAGCCTGATGCTTCAAGCCGAATACACCAAGCAATTCAAAAAAGATTTCAAGCTTTGCGAAAGACGGGGCCTCATCGTTTTCGTGCGTACGGGAACGCATTCGGATCTTTTTGAATAAAAACGCGGTTTTGAGGCGGCATTCCCTTTCCATCATTCTCAAGTGATGTATACTTATGATGTATAAGCCACGGAGGGTGCCATGGTCCGCACGCAGATTTATCTGGACGATTCCCAAAAAGGGCGGCTCGACCGGATTTCGCGCAAAGAAAAACACTCGCTGGCGGAACTGATCCGGCGGGCGGTGGACCGGTATTTGGACGAGCATGGCCGGCGCTCGGGCGATGCCGCCTTCCA
>JBGPFT010000144.1:0-5989 GCA_041483475.1 Fibrobacteria bacterium
AACTCAGATATACATTACGGATGCTTCCCATCCCATGACCATAGGGTATTCGGGGTCGGTGACCATATTGACCGCCTCCGGTACGCTTTCATGGGGCAAACCCAATGGCAATGCGGCCAAGGTGGCTACCGTGGTGGGGAATAGCAACCGCTCGGTGATTTACGGCTACGAGTCCGGCGCGTCCATGGTCAGCCTTACCGCCCCGGCACGAAGGGTGGGATTTTTCCTGGAGGATAACGGGGCTGTGCTACTCAATACTGCGGGGCTCAATTTGTTGGATGCGGCTTTGCGATGGGCGGAAGAGTGAGGCAAGAGCCCTTCGAGTATTCCGACGCGAATCATACCACTAACTTGCCGCCCCCCGAAATCCTCCTCGCCATCCTCACTGATCTGTCCACGGATCACCGCTGTTTTAAGTGGGCGAAAACCTTGAAAGAGATGGGCAAGCAGCCCGTGATTTATTGCGATCAACCCCTGCATGATCTCGGCGAGGCGTGGAAAGGTTTCGACGTGCGGGTACTGACACGGGAATCCCACCGAGGACGTTTTTTCCCCGTCTTTATCCGGTTTCTCCTCCGCCTGACGCCCATCCTTTTGACCACCCGGGCCAAGGTTTGGATTTCCCTGGACGCGCCGCCTTTGTTCTGGCTGGCTTTTTGGGGCAAATTGCGGAGCCGAACCGTGATCTACGATGCGCATGAGCTTTTTTTGGAAACGCCATTTGTCGTGCAGCGCCCCAGCCGGAGGATTTTTTGGTGGCTATGGGAACGAGGCGGATTTGCCTTGATATCCAAGGCCGTCACCGTAAGCCCGGCCATTCTGGAAAAATTGCAAGACCGCCATGCGCGGGTCGGGTTTTATCTCCTGCCCAACATGCCTTATCGAGATCCTGGATCGGAGGCGGAGAAACCCCCGCTTTCCGGAACGACGCGGCTGGTTTATCAAGGAGGCTTGCGGGCCGCCTCGGGGCTTCCCGAGCTTTTCACCGCCCTCAAAACCCGACCGGGATTTTCCCTTGACATTTACGGGGAGGGCGTGGAAGAAGAAAGTTTGCGGGAATCCGCGCACCGGGAGGGAATTGCGGAGCGGGTGTTTTTCCACGGAGTGGTGCCTTTCGAAAAGCTTCCGGGACTGATGGCGCGGGCGCATTTGGGAATTCACCTGGTGCAACCGGTATGCGGGAGCTTCGCCCTGACCTGGTCGAACAAGATCTTCGACTACGTGCAGGCCCTGGTTCCGGTGCTTTTGAGCGACAATCCCGCCCACCGGGATTTGTTGCGGGAATTCCAGGTGGGCGTGGCCGTCGACTCTTTTTCGCCCGAATCGGTGGGCCAGGGGCTGGACGCCATGCTGTCGGGGTATGCGGACTTCATTGCGGCTTGTCGCCAGGCGCGGGAGCAATGGCATTGGGAAGTCCATGCCCGGGGGCTCGGGCCTTTCCTCGGATTATGACCGCGGAACCGGTTCCATCCCTTGGGCGCGAAGCCGGATCGGCCTTGCGCTGGAACGCGGCCGGGGTTTCGGCGTCCCTGCTCTCGCAATTTTTCCAGATCCTAATCTTGGCGCGCCTCCTGCCGCCGGATCAATTCGGCTTGGCCTCCACCGCGCTGGCCATCGCCGGTTTCGCGGGCGGATTCGCCGACCTGGGACTATCCAACGGTTTGGTACAGCATCCACAGGTGGAGAAGAAAACCTGGGCCGGCGCCGTCTGGGCCTCGGTTTTTGCCGGGTCGGTTCTATTCGGATTGCTGGCAGCTTCGGCTTCCGGCCTCGCGGCGATGCTGCACCTGCAAGGGCTGGCCCCGCTGGTCTGCGCCGCGGGACTCATCGTGCCCTTCACCGGAACGGCGGCCATATTCCAGGCGCATCGGCAGCGGGAATTGCGCTTTACCCGCGTGGCCATGGCGGATCTATTCGCTGCCTTCGCCTCCTTGGCCGCGGCGCTGGGTTGGGTATTCTGGCGCCGCGAGGCGGCGGCTTTGATCGTCGGCCAAATCGCGCTTTACGCCGTGCGTTGCTTGACGCTTTGCGCTCCCCGGATATTCCTTTCCGGATTTCCGGATTGGAAATCTTTGCGGCCCTTGGTTTCCTTCGGGGGCTATCAAATGGGGGAAAGGGCATTGAATTACGCGGCCGGAAACATGGACCGCCTGATCGTGGCGCGCATCCTGGGAGCGGGAGCCGCGGGATATTACACCGTCGCTTCGCAAATCGCGCTTCGACCCTTGGCGCTGCTGGCGCCTTTCGTGTTCCGCACCTTGTTCCCGCTGCTGTCGCGGCTGCGCGAGGAAGGCGATCGCCTGGCCTCCTCATTCCTGCGCGCGGTTTCCCTGCTCGGATTTTTGGCGGCGCCGGCATTCGCGCTGCTCTTCGCCTTGGCCACACCGCTTTCCCGGTGGGTGCTCGGGGCCGGATGGGGTCCGGTGGCGCCCCTTTTGCGCGTGCTGGCCGTGCTCGGTTTTATTTGGACCATGTCCCAGCCTCTGGGCAGCGTAACTTTGGCTTTGGGAAAGGCGCGCGTATCGTTTTGGTTCAATGCTCTTATGCTGGCGGTCAACGCCGCCGCAGTCTGGTGCGGGGCGCGTTTCGGTCTCATGGGGGCGGCTTGGGGTATGCTGACGGCCGCACTGATCTTGCTGCCGTTGGATTTCTATTTGGTCCGGCGTTGGCTCGGAATTTCGCCGGCTCGTTTCGCTGCGGCCGCTTTCTTTCCCACGCCCGGCCGGTTGCGGGAAGCGATCGCGGACCTGAATTCCAAGTTAAAGGTTTGATTAGGGGGAGTTAACGATCAGCCGCCGCCAGGTGCGGTTTTCGGACCGCAATTGCAGGGCGAGAAGGCCGCTGGAAAAGCCCCGCAAATCCAGTACGGCTCCCGAAGGCTCTGGCAGCAGGGTAAAAGTCCGGCGGCGACCGTCCACGGAAGTCACTGTAATTCGGGCAGGCGAGGAAAGGCCGAGCATGCGGAACCGCCCGCCGCCGATAGGGCGCAGCGCCAAGGATTCGAAGGCCGGGGAAGAAAGCGCGCGCGTGGTGCGCAGGCCGATGCTGAAAACCGCATCGCTGCGGTCGCGGTCCGCGCCGAAATATTCGTACACGGAAACCAGGGCTTGGGTCGAGAGCAGGGAATTGCCGTCCAGAGTGATGGGCAGGAGAAATGCGAAGCGGCCCCAATCGGCATCCCGAACGCCCACGGAGCGCGTGCGCGTCAGTTGGCTCCAGGTGCGGCCGCTGTCCACCGAGAGTTGCACGCCCACGGAGCGCACCCAGGATGTGTCGGCGGTCCAGCGCACGATCAGGGAATCGCCGATGTAAAATTTCTCCCCGCCGTTGGGCGAGGTGACCAGCACCGGCGTGGGCGCGATGGCATACGCCTCCACCGCCGCGAGGCCGAAGCCGCCGCTATCCAGAGCCGCGAAGCCGACGAGCAAACCGTCGCCGTCGGAAACCGTGACGTCGTTTTCATAAATCGAGGCGCCGACGGCTCCGAAGGGCTTGATCGGTTCGATCCAGGTTCCCTGATTCCTGCCCTCCAGGGAGATGAGGAGCGCGGCGGTGGCGGGCGCCGCCGAATCGCGCAGGCTGGAAAAATGCAGGCGCAGATGATAGCGGTTGTTGGGGACGGCCAGCCGGAACGAAAGCGGATTTTTGCGATAAGCGCGATAGGCCTTGGCCGGCGCCGGATCGACCAGGGAATCCAGCAGTACGGCCGTGTCGGCATGCCATTCCCGGGTGAAGCCTCCCAGAATGGAACTGTCGGGCCTCCACCCCTGGGCGAGCAGCGAGGTATCCGCCGCGTAGCGCCAAAGGTTCGGCACCACCACCACGGTCGTGGTGCAGGCGACGCTTCCGGAGATTCCGAAGGCCGAAAAGCTTTGAAAAATCTGGGACGAATCGGTCGTCACTTGACCGCCACCGGTGATTTGCAGCCCCGCTGATCCCGACCAGAAAACCGGAGCAGACCCGGTAAAGGGTTGGCCCAATTGGTCGAACGGAGAGGCCGTAAGCCGCGCCGTGTCGCCGGGGACCAGGACGGCGGTGCGGGGCTTGGGAAGCAAGGTCGTGAGCACCGGATCGGAGTAGAGAAAGGAAACCGTGTACACCGCCGAATCGACGCCGGAACCGTAGCTCACCACCACCCGGGCATTGTAGCTGCCCGGCGCCACGCCGGCGCGGACGACGCGGTTTTCGATCCGGGGTGCATTACTCCCGTTGTTCAGGACGGAAATCTTCAGCCAGACCGTGTCCACAGCGGGGATGAATATGCTGAGCGGGGGCAGGGGCGCGTCGCCGGCATTGGAAACCCGGAGGGTGTCGGGGGGAGGATCCGTCGAATCTTGGCGAAGGGTCGCGAAGGAAAGCGAGGTTCGATCCAGCCGGATCCGGGCGGGCCGAAGGCCGCCCTTGACCCAAAGATGCGGCATGAAATTGATGCCGTCCCCTTGTAAAACCCGCAGGATGCGGCTGGGACCCGTAGTGTCGATGCGGACGATATAAAGATCGCCGGAGTCGGGGATGGACACGTCCTTCGACCCGGTGGCGGTGAAATAATCCTCGTCGGTGGACCATTCCGGGAATCCCCAGAACAGATTGCCGCTGCTGTCGTTGTTGCAATTGTCGCCCGGAATGCCCATGTACCAGAAGGGATGATCGATGTCCGGGTCGTTCCAACTGCGGATGAAAACGGCCTGGTGGTTGTCGTACAGCGTGCCGTTGACCAGGCCCTGCCCCGAGGTGAGATGCATCATCCGGTTCTGCCGCGACGGATTCGGGGTGGGATTGATGGAGGCGTTGCAGGCCAGTAGGAAAGATCCCGAGTTCATCCAGTTTTTGGAGGCGAGAAAAGCTGTGTCCACGCGGGAGGAGTCGAGACGATACATACCTGTGCTGTGATGCGAGGTGGCCCCCCAATTTCCGTCATGCGAGCGTCCCGTGGACATCATGTAAGGGATGAGCTGCGTGGGAGGGTCGCCGGCATATCCGTTGAGCTTGAGGATATAGGCCGCCCCGCTTTGGGGAGGCCAGGCCCAATCGTCGAGACTGCCCTGGGTATAGGTCACGTATTCGTTACCGGTTTGGGGTTGCACCCACCAATGGGGCTCCGACGCGGGTCCGGCGTAAACCAAGTGTTCCATGGTGTTGCTGTCGGTCAAATCCTGGATATAAACGGCGCTGTAGCGCTCGTAGAGAACCCGGGAGCCGTCCCAGCTGATCATGGGATTGGCGGCAAGGTAGGGAAGCAGGGGGCGTTCCTGCAGCACGCTATCGTCGAAGTCCAGGTAATACATGCGGTAGGAATAGTTCTTGAGATAGACGAGTTTGCCCGTGCGGCCACCCAGAAAAGCGCGGACCTCAGGGCCTGTGACCACAGGCCTGGCTTCTGCGCCGAGACAGGTCAGCAGAACCAGGCCGACGGAAAATGCGTGGAAACTACGGGGCCTCAAGGAAGGCCTCCACCAAGCGTTCGGCCATGAGGCGCATGCCCTGGTCTCCCGGATGCCAGAGTACGGACGGATCGCGGTACAAGCCGGAGTCGCCGGAATTGGCTGGATCCTTGCCCACATCGGTGATGTCGACGAGCTTGGCTCCCGGGAAATCGCGCAGGGCGGCCCGGATGGCGGAATTCCGAGGCCCCGATAACGATGTGTCCTTCCAAGCGCTGAAACAAAAAATCTTTCCGGCTCCGGCCTGGGTGAGGACCTGGAGCAAATGGCGGTATTGTTCCGTTAATCTACCCGCAGCGACCTCGCTGTCGTTGCTGTTTTCCCCCAATTGCAGCACCACGAAGCGGGGTTTGAATTCCCGAACCTCCCAGTCCGCGTTTTCGGCGTGATCGCTGATGACCCCGTCGCAAATTACGCAATCCCGAATGCCGATGACGGCTTCGGTCTTGATCCCCCGGGTTTGAAGCAGCGCGACGGTTTGATGCACATAATCCTTTTCCCGGGAACTGGCGGCCATGCCTCCCTGATGATCAAAGCCGAAAAACGCG
>JBGPFT010000145.1:0-5967 GCA_041483475.1 Fibrobacteria bacterium
ATTCGGCAGCGTAAAGCCGGATCCATTCTCCAATCCTTTGGCCCGGGAATACGGGGCGCTCAAAACCGGAGCGTGTTTTTCTTCGTTGGGGAAAGTTCCGCTGGCGACGGGCGGCACGACTTCTTTGCAAGAGTATCCTGCCCGCCAGGGCTTCGAGGATCTCATTCTCGTGGCCAGCCAGCCCGGTGATTTCGCCTGGACGGCCGCCACCTTGGACGGCTATGTCTGGATATCGCTCAAGAATCCGGCCACCTTGCCCAGTACCTTGTTTTGGATTTCCAACGGTGGCCGCCATGGCGAACCCTGGAACGGGCGGCATCTTCGCCGCCTCGGTTTGGAGGAGGTTTGCGGGTATTATTCGGACGGCCTGGAAATTTCACGACGGAATTTGCTCCGAAAACAGGGGGTACCGACAACGCTGGCTTTTCGGCCCGGCTCCCCTCAATCCATCCGTCTCATCCATTTGGTACATCCGGTGCCGAAGGGATTTGGGATGGTAAAGAGCATCCGGAAAGCGGAAAACGGCCGGGAAATCACAGTTCGGGGAGGTGGCGGGAAGATCGTCCGTATTCCCGTGTTTTGGAAGTACTTGGACGGCTTGACCTAGCTTTGGACTGAGGAGTTGGAATCTTCGGAAATTACTAGGATATTAAAGTCAAAAATATTGGAAATAATCCCGTTTTCTGAAATCGGCGGGGAGAGTAGTTTGAGGAACCAGGAAGCAGGAAAAACTTTAATTGCGGGAGTGATTCCATGTCTGATACCCTCATAGTCTCGAAAACCAGCATTAAACCCGACATTCGCGGCGCCATCGAGGCGGGCGAAGGCCTGTTGCGCTTGGCTCCATGCTGGGTGCCGCGTTCATTCCTGATGCCGGGGCGTCGCTTGAAGCTCCATCCCGACGATTATTACGCGTTGGGAGCGCATCGAGGCGGCATTGACGAGCGCTGGTTTTCCTCCACCACCGAGGCCGGCAACGACAATCGCGCCGACGACGAGGGCCTCAGCTACGTGGTCTATAACCGGGCGCGTTTCACCTTGCTGGAAGCGGTAGCTGCCGAAGGGCCGCGCCTGATCGGCAAGAAAATGTGGGACAAGTACAAGCGCTGGCCCGTCTATTCCAAATTTTTCGACAACATGGGCCCGATCCCCCATCATATGCACCATAACGCGGAGCAGGCCGCCAAGGTGGGACAGGAGGGGAAACCCGAATGCTATTACTTCCCGCCCCAGCTCAACGCCATCGGCAACAATTTTCCGCATACTTATTTCGGCCTGGAACCCGGCGTCACCAAGGACGACATCCGCCGCTGCTTGGAAAATTGGAACAAGGGCGACAACGGCATTCTTGATCTTTCCAAGGCGTATCGCCTGAAAGCGGGCACGGGCTGGCATGTCCCCGCTTGCATCTTACACGCCCCCGGATCGCTTTTGACCTATGAACCCCAATGGGGCAGCGACGTGTTCGCCATGTACCAAAGCATGGTGGAAGGGCGGCGCGTGGAATGGGAACTTCTGGTCAAGGATTCCCCCAAGGACAAGCAGCAGGATTTGGACTATCTCGTCGACCAGCTGGACTGGGAAGGCAACGTCGACGAGCATTTCCGCGATCACCATTTCTTGGAACCGATTCCGGTGGCCGACACGTGGACCGAGGGCTATCAGGATCGCTGGGTGGTTTACGGCCGCTTTGAGGGCAAGGATTTGTTCACCGCCAAGGAGCTTACTCTCGACCCCGGCGTAAAGGTGACGATTAAGGACGCGGGCGCTTCCGGTCTCATCACCGTGCAAGGCTCGGGTCGAATCAACAAACTCCGCCTGGAATCCCCTTCCATGATTCGCTTCGGGCAAATGACCGAGGACGAAGTCTTTATTTCGCACGAAGCGGCCACCCGGGGCGTGACTTTCGAGAATACGGGCAAGGAGCCGCTGGTGACCCTAAGGTATTTCGGACCGGATTCCGGTTCCGATTCCCCGGACACGGGCGCGTTCAAGAAATTGGCGAAGTAAACCACTCAACTAAATAGGAGAGCATGAGCATGCATCGCATATCGATTGGAACTTGGGCCTATTCCGTCGGACCTTACGGCGATAATCCCATCCCCTTTGGGAAGGTCGTGACGGGTTTGAAGGAGATGAAGTTCGACGGCTTGGAGCTGGGGGCTTTCGGCGCCCATCCCACGCCCGACAATCATCCCACCAAGGAATCGCGCCAAACCTTGAAGGACTTGGTCGAAACCAACGGCCTTAAGTTCTCCGGCATCGCCGGCGACATGTGGAGCGAGAAACTGGTGAACGCCGAGGACGACGGCAAGAAATACCTGGCCACGGTCAAGAAGAACCTGGAATTCGCCAAGGATCTGGGCATCACCTTGTTCCGCGTGGACACGGTGCAGCCCCCGGAAATCCTGAACGAAATCGACAAGAACAAGGCCATGGACCGCGTGGTCAAAACCTGGAGACAGGTGTGCAAAATGGCCGCCGACATGGGTATCGACGTGACCTGGGAATTCGAACCCGGCTTCGTGTTCAACCGACCCACCGACATCGTGGCGTTGGTCAATGCGGTGGGGGAAAAAAACTTCGGGGCCATGTTCGACACCTGCCATGCCTATACCTGCGCCGTGGTGGGCCTGCGGCATACCGGCGGCGCCAAGGAAGTGTCGAAAGACGGCGTCCTCGACCTGGCCAAGAAACTGCGCGACAAGATCAACACCACCCAGCTTATCGACTGCGACGGGTCGCTCAATGATCACCATACCAGCACGCATAACCCGATGGGGGAGGGCAACATCGACTTTCCTCCCGTCATCAAGGAATTGAACGCGAATTCCGGTTGCAAGCACGACTGGTGGACCATCGATCTCTGCTTCTGGCCCAATGCTTGGCCGGCCACGCAGAAATGCAAGACGGCCGTCGACGTGCTCAACAGGATCTGATATCATGGCTAAGAAAAAAATCAATATCGGCTTGATCGGGTACGGTTTCATGGGCCGTACCCATTCCAACGGGTACCGCAAGGCCCCCAATTTCTTCACCATGGATTACGAGCCCGTGCTCAAGGCCGTATGCGGTCGCGACGAGAAAAACGCCAAGGCCTTCGCGGAGCAATGGGGTTATGAATCCGTGGAAACCGATTGGCGGAAATTGCTGGAGCGCAAGGACATCGATCTCGTCGACATCTGCACGCCCAACGACAGTCACATGGAAATCGCCATCGCGGCGGCCAAGGCCGGGAAAATGATCCTCTGCGAGAAACCCCTGGCCCGTGATTCCAAGGAAGGGGAAAAAATGGTGGCCGCTGTGGAAACCGCCAAAGTCCCCAATCTGGTGTCGTACAACTATCGCCGCATTCCCGCCGTCACCTTGGCCAAGCAGTTGATCGACGAAGGCCGCCTCGGCAAGATCTTCCATTATCGCGCAAAATTTCTCCAGGATTGGACCATATCCCCCGAGCTGCCTCAAGGCGGCACGGGGCTTTGGCGCTTGGATGCCGCTTCTGCGGGTTCCGGAGTCACCGGGGACTTGCTGGCGCATTGCATCGACACGGCCCTATGGCTCAACGGATCGGTCGGCAGCGTTTCGGCCATGACCGAAACCTTCATCAAGGAGCGCAAGCACAACCTGACCGGGAAAGTCGAAAAGGTCAACATTGACGACGCCTGCGCCTTCCTGGCTCGTTTCAAGAACGGATCGCTGGCCACTTTCGAATCCACCCGCTATGCCCGCGGGCACAAGGCATTGTACACCTTCGAGATCAACGGCGAGCACGCCTCCATCGCCTGGGATTTACATGATCTTCATCGCCTGCAATGGTTCGACCACAAGGACGAAGGCCATTTGCGCGGTTGGCGCTCCCTGCACATCACCGATCGCGAGCATCCCTATATGGCCAAGTGGTGGGTGCCGGGCCTGCAAATCGGCTATGAACATTCCTTCGTCCACCAGGTCGTTGACTTCTTCGACGGCTTGGCCAAGGGCAAACCGGCGGCCCCCACATTCCGGGACGCTTTGGAAACACAAAAAGTATGTGACGCCGTTCTCGAATCCGCCAAAAGCGGGAAATGGGTGGAAATAACATGAATCCAATACCGCGTTCTCCTGTCGTCGAAACCGCTGCCCCCAGGGCCGGCGCGAAATCCCAGGTTCGCACCGTCCTTCCCGACAAGTGGAGTGACGAGGTATGCCGGGGTTTTTCCGAGGAAAAACTTTTGTTGTACCGCTCCAATCTCCTGGGATCGGATTTGCGCGTTACCAATTACGGGGGAGGGAACACCTCGGCGAAGGTGTCAATGAAGGACCCGTTGACGGGCAAGGATGTGGAAGTCCTGTGGGTTAAAGGCTCAGGCGGTGATCTCGGCAGCATGAAGCTGGACGGATTCTCCACACTGTACATGGAAAAACTCAATGCGCTCAAAGGCCTGTACCGCGGCCTCGCCCATGAGGATGCCATGGTGGATTACCTGCCCCATTGCACTTTCAATCTGAACGCGCGGGCCGCCAGCATCGACACGCCCTTGCACGCCTATGTTCCGCACAAACACGTCGATCACGTGCATCCCGATTCCGTCATCGCCGTCGCCGCTTCCAAGCACGGTGAAGCCATCACCCAGAAGGTGTTTTCAGGCGAACTCGGATGGCTTCCTTGGCAAAGGCCCGGCTATGATTTGGGGCTCAAATTGGAAGCCATGTGCAAATCGCAGCCCAAGCTCAAGGGCATCATGCTGGGAGGCCACGGTTTTTTCACCTGGGGCAAAACCTCCAAGGAATGCTACGAGAGTACCTTGCTCGTCATTCAAAAGGCGCAGGACTACATCGACGGCATGTCGGAAGGCAAGGCGTCTTTCGGCGGTCCGAAAACCTCGGCCATGGATCCCCAGAAGCGGAGGGATTTCGCCGCCAAGTTCATGCCCTCGCTGCGCGGAAAACTCAGCAAGGAGAACCGCAAACTCGGCCATTTCAACGATTCCGAGGAAGTACTCACCTTCGTCGGGTCCAAGCAGGCCAGGGAATTGGCCGCTTTGGGCACTTCCTGCCCGGATCATTTCCTGCGCACCAAGATTTTTCCGCTGTTCGTGGATTTCGATCCCGCCAAGGATACGGTGGAATCGCTGCTGGCCGGGCTGGACGGAATGCTCGAAAAATACCGGGTGGATTACGCCGCCTATTATGCCCGCTGCCAGCGGACGGATTCCCCGGCCATGCGCGATCCGTACCCCGTCATCGTCCTGGTCCCCGGCGTGGGCATGTTTTCCTTCGCCCGCGACAAGGCCACGGCCCGCATCGCCGGCGAGTTCTACGTCAACGCCATCAACGTCATGCGCGGCGCCGCCTCCATCGATCAATACGTGGGCCTGTCCGAACAGGAGGCCTTCGATATCGAGTACTGGGCCCTGGAAGAAGCCAAACTTCGGCGCATGCCCAAGCCCAAGGCGTTGGCGGCGCGCATCGCCTTGATCACGGGCGGAGCGGGCGGCATCGGCAAGGCCACGGCCCGCCGTCTTTTGGAAGAGGGCGCGGTGGTATGCCTCACCGACATCGACGCCGAATCCTTGAAGGGCGCTGAATCCGAATTGGCGTCCAAGTACGGCAAGGACAGCGTGCGTTCGGCCGTCAGCAATGTCACGGATGAGAACTCGGTGATCGAATCGTTGAAAGCCTGCGCCCGCGAATTCGGCGGCGTCGACATCCTGGTCTCCAACGCCGGTATTTCTTCGGCCGCGCCTTTCGAGGAAACCACCCTCGAAATCTGGAACCGAAACATGAGCATCCTGGCCACCGGCTATTTCCTGGTTTCCCGCGAAGCCTTCAAGGTGATGCTGGCCCAGGCCTTAGACGCTTCCATCATCTTCATCGCCAGCAAGAACGCGCTGGCGGCCTCGCCCAATGCCGCGGCCTATTGCACGGCCAAGGCCGCCGAGGTGCATTTGGCCCGCTGCCTGGCCCTGGAAGGCGCGGCCCGCGGCG
>JBGPFT010000146.1:0-5917 GCA_041483475.1 Fibrobacteria bacterium
ACGATTCAACAGTGGAATGCCGCCGGTTTGGCGACTGCCCCGGTTACTATGCCACGGCTTACCTCGAACACCGGATGCACCAGTTGGTCCGGCGACCCCTACAATGTTCGCGGAAGAGCATACCGCCTCGGCATCGCCAACCAGACCGCTCAGGCTCCGCAATCTACTGCGGGAATTATGTCTTTCAACAGTACGGTGGGAAATTCACAGCGCCCGCTGGTCCTGAATCCGGCCAATGTCACCACGCTCCAGGGCCGTATCAACTCGGTTGCGGGCGGGGGAACAATTTACCGAATACCCCTGGACAGCAGCAAGAACTGGCTTTTAAATCCGGCCATCACTTCCCAAGCCGCGGGCAGGTCCAAGGCCGTTCTCTTCCTGTCCGATGGAAGGCCCACCGATACCACCGGAACACCCGCCGACAACAATACCACCAACTATTTGAGCGTTTTGCGGAACCTTTATCGATCCCCTCCGCTTCCGGCGGGCCTAATGCCCCCCATCTACGGCCTCTTTCTCGGCAAAGACACCGTGGGCAGCGGAAGGCTCCGCCAGCTTTCCCAATCCACAGGAGGCCAATTTTATCTCATCCCCCCCAATCGCCCTGACAGCCTGATTACGGTGGTGAATAACATTCTCAACATCCTGTTGATCCAATACAATCCACAGGCTATGACGGTCACCAATACCCTCATCCCGCAAACCAGCACGGCGACTTTGAATCAGATCAACGCAACCACTTGGCGCGTGGTCTTGAGCGACGTGATCGGCCTGCAAGTAGGGGCGAATACGATGAGGATCATTTCCTCCTATCAGGTGATCCAAGGTGGTGTCGTTACGGGCACCATTGCGGATACCACGCTTTTCACTTTGAGCACCACCGGGCCCGCCGCCGCTGGTTCGCAAAACATCGCCGGCACCACCTTTGCCACGCGATGCTATCTGCCTTCCCGCATCCAATGGCAAACCGGCGCCGGAGCCAGGCCCGCTTTTTTCACTGAAGGCGATTCGTTGAACGTGCGCCTACGCCTGCGCGCCTCGGCCACCGACAGCGATTATGCAAGTCAAGCCTCGAACGATTCCACCCATCGCCCGACTCGGGATGGAGAGAGCAACATTTTGCCGCGCACCAACGTTTACCTCGATTCGACGGTTTTTGCTCTGGCGCCCGTGCGGATGCGCGTTTCCCTCACCGCTACGCCCGGCGACGGAACCTTACAGCCGTTTTTTATCGACTCCTTGATTGCCCGCTGGGGGCATCCTCGCGAGTCCCGCGACACCGCCCGCGACACCATTCGGGTTCAGCCCTCCAATGTCCTTGCTACGACCTGCTTTTCCGCCACTTCCGGCGGTCCATGCACCGCTTATTTCGACCCCATCACGACCACGTCGCCGATTTACGTAGTGGTTATCGACAACCGCGCGGTGCCGGGTCTTGTTTACCGCGACACAGTATGGAATGACAGTTTCGGAACCGATCGGGAAGTTTTTACCCTTACCGAAATTTCGCCAGGGATATTCACCGCGCCTGTTCCGTATCAAATCATCGGCACCAAACTAGCCAACGACGGCGTACTCCAAATCGCCCCAGGCGGCGACATGCTGCATACCGCCTATCGGGATCCGCTGTACCTGGAAAGAGTGCAGGGCAACGCGGCTTTCGGCGTGTTCGTGCAGGAAGATTCGACCTTGGTGTTCACTAATGCCGCAGGTGTGGCCTACCCCAACGGGGTCCAAATCCCCATGGGAACCCGGGTTTACCTACGCTACACCGATGACAACGTTAGCGGTGGTCCGGCCACCAAACCCGTCGTCTTCCAGGTCACCAGTCAGGCTTTGGGCCAAACCAAAAGCCAGGACCAAGAGAACAACACGGTTTTGCGCAATGCGGGCTTGGCCGCTCCCAGCACCACCGAGCGCGCCTGGGTGGACAGTTTCGTCGTGAGCGAGGATCTCACGCCCACGAACAACAACAACACTTTGGAAGGTACCTACCGCATGATCATCACGGCTACGGTGACTTCCCATAACAATGCCGGGAACCCGCAGGGAACCATCAGCGCCACCATCATCCTCGCCCATCCCGACTCATTGCCTTCACTAACCTGGGCTGAATCGCCAAATGCTGCCAAGCTTGCGGCGGGCGGACCGGTGGACGTGAGCCTCACCTTGGCCGATCAGGATTTCATACGCATTGCCCTGGATACCGTCTTGGTCAATGTGCTGTGTCCAGCTTCAGGCGACAGCGTCACCGACATACGATTAGTGGAGACTGGGTTGGGCCTAGGGGTTTATTCATCCTCTTCCGTTGGCGGTGAAATCGTTATCCGCGATGTGGCCTCGACCCCGATCGATCGCATCCTCTCCTGCCCCGCGGGCCAATCCACTGTGATTCATTACACCGATGCGGTGTCCGGGGTGGTTTCGCAATGGACCATCGATGAAACCGAAACGCCGGTGGCGGTACCTCCCGGCGGCACCACCTTCCCCTCCGAGATCTACGTGTCCCTCTCCAGCTCCACGCCGGGAGCGGTCATCAATTACACCCTGGACAACAACACTCCCTTGGTGCAGCCGTCGCTCTCCTACACAAGCCCCATTCCGCTTTATGTCTCCGACACCGTCAAGGCCGTGGCTTCGACTCCCGGTTATTTACGCAGCCGCATGCTCTCCGCCAGCTATCTCCGTACCCCTCTGGCGTCCAGCATCGAGATCCTGGACGCCAATGGGAATCCATTGCCCAACGACACCGTCACCGATGCCGCCAATTCCCTGCAAATCCGGTTGACTACTTCGCAAGGCGGCTTGGGGACCATCACCACCACCATCCGTTCGCAAACCCGGGGCGACGTCGAGAATCCCCCCTTGGGGAATAACACCTTTACGGGCACCCAACACATTTATTGGGACAACGTCGCCTTGGCGGGCGGAGCCGCAGCCACCCTCGGCAATGACACCCTGGAAACCTCCTTGCCCGACATGTTGATCGCGACCTGGACCAATCCCTTGAATCCCGCCGAAACCGTGGCGGACACCGTGTTCATCGTCGCCAACTTCGCCCCGTCCTTCCCATGCTTTACGGATGCCCGCGGCGATACCTGCATTACCCAGTTCGCCAACGGAACCACCTCGGCTTTTGTGAGGGTGGAAACCCGCGGCGGTTTGCCCGGAACTTACACGGCCCAGGTCTCTTCTACGATCGGAGGAATCGATAACGAAGGGCCCTATACCTTGACCGAAGTGGTTTCCGGTTCAGGCGTTTATTACTCGGTAATGGCCGTTCCCTTGAACGAAAATACCCCCAAAACGCCCAACGGCACGGTACAGGTGACCAGTACCGGAGACAACCTCAGGGCGACTTTCATCCATCCCGTGTTTGAGGATACTTCCTACGGCAATGCGGGCTACGGGCAGCCCCCCGAAGTGAACGCCGTTTTGGTTTTCACCAACCTCGCTGGAGATACGGTATTGGCCGATAACGCCCTCTACTCCCCCACCAACGGTCAAATCCGCTTGCGCTATACCGACGATTGGTCGTCCGCGATTGCTTCCAGCGTGAATTCAAAGAGCCTTGCTCTTGCCCTCAACGTGATGAGCTATAACGTGGTCATCGGCGGGGACGCGGAAACCCTGACTTTGACCTATAATCCCGCCCTGGGCTATTGGGAAGGGACTTTCACCTTGCAGGACGCCGCTCCCGTTCCGGGCGATGGGATTATCCAAACCCAATTCCTGGGACAATTGACTGCCGCCGTGGCTTCCCATACCAATCTCGGCGTGGCTGACGGTGGTACGGTGACGCGGAATTTGCGCATCGCCTACCCGGACCAGCAAGCCACCATCACCCTTACCGATCCGCAAGGGGGCGGTCAAGTGGACCGCCTCACTTCCAGCGTGGCCATCACGGTGGTCGACCAAGTTTTCACCCAGGTGCCGGGTGCCAATCAGGCCACGGTACGCGTCAGCTGTACGGGTGACCACGAAGACGTGCCGCTTTCCGGCAACGGCAGCGGTACCTATACCCTGACCACTCCCCTGCCCAAGGGCGAAACGCACAACCCTCCCCTTCCCGGCGACCCTGCGGTTGCGCCCAATGACGGCATTCTTGTCTGCCAAGTCAGCGATCAGGTTACGGCCGCCTACATCGACCCCGTTTTCGGCACCGGCGCGAATGCCCAGTCGCCGATTTGGGCCCCATCCACCTCGGTGACCTTGCGGTATGCGAATGCCGCCGATACGACGGTAAGGATTTATCAGGTTTCCGACGGCATTGACACCGGTTTCGCGGTGATCGTGGAGGCGGCCACCATCACGCGCACGGGTATCGATACCCTGATTGTCACCCTCACCACTCCCCAGGGCGAATCCGAGAGCATCAAAGTCGTTGAAACCGGAGCCGCCACGGGCGTGTTCACAGCCCTGGTGCCTTTCCGATTCCGGCTGTCGAGCCCAAGGTCCAACAACGACAGCCTCGACCCGCAAATAGATGTCTCCGGAAACAGCTCGGTGACGGCCACGGGCATCGTGACCGTGGCCGGCTTTTCGGACAATGAGGACATTCTCCTGCTTTCCCGGTACGTCCCTCTGGATGGACCGGGATGGGTGCGCGATCTCAATGGAGATGGCAGCGCGGATGCAGTATATCTCCGCTTCATCCGCCCCCTCACCCTCGGGGACATTCCGGCCACCGGCATTGGACCGATTTTTTGGAATGCCGATGGACTAAACCCCCACAATGCCGCGGGGACCCAGCTTTCGCTGTCCCCGGATGGCCTGACGTTGATCGCTAATTTCAGCAATAGCCAGTTCCCGCAATTCTTAACCGGCATTCCGGCGGGGGCCGCCCCCGTGGCCGTGCTTCCCAGCAATGGCCTGTTCGCCGGTGTGCGGGCTCCCCTTGCCGATTCCGTGGGCCCGGTGGCCGATAGCGCTCATAAATTCCCCTCCAATCTGACCACGGAGCCCGATGGGGCCGGGGGCAGACGCTTCAAACCGGACACCCTGATCATCTGGGTGTCGGAGCCCATTCAAACTCTCACCAATTGGAACGGCGTATTCATGTCCAGCAACGCCGGCAATTGCCAGGCACCGGCGACCTTCGCCGCAGCCCTTCCCATCGCCACCATCGGCGCTCCCGTTCCCGACCCGACGAGTGGAAGCTTGGCCGCCGGCTATACCCGATTCCAATTGCTGGTACTCTACGGAAAAGTGCGGGCCAACAGCTGCATTTATCTGGATACCAACCGCAACTTCGTCGATATGCCGGGGAATTTGCCAGGTCGCTGGGGCGTGCAGCTTCGCGGCAACGATGGAAATCCGATGGTCGGTCCGGCCGTCGGATATCCGCCCGTGACCCAAGTGGGTCCAGGATCCCCGACCTTCGGTTTGGTTGGGGGAGCTGGCTACGTTCAGCTTGATGCCACCGGCACCGGCATCCTCTGGTTCGCACCCTGCGGCTTCCCCCCCCCCGGTTACAGCCCCGGGGATCCGTGGACGCCGGACGAAAATTGCGCCTTGGATTCCACCACGGCGAGAAACCAGGACCCGGATTTCCTGCCCGTCGGAATTAGCGCCGTCATCATCATCAGCACCAGCGCCTATGTCGCCGACATTCACCTCTATGACCAACTGGGCAATTTCGTGAAGACCTGGCGGCAATCCTTCGGGTTTCACGGTGAGTTGGAAAACCAGAAGCGCATGCGCCCGGGGGACGAGGGGGTTCGTTCCTTCCTGGCCTGGGATCAGCGCGACTCCAAAAAACAGTTAGCGGGGCAGGGGGTTTATGTGTGGAAGATCAACTTTACCTTCACCAACAGCAAACACGAAGTCCGGCTTATCCGCACCGGATTGGTGCGGATGAAATAGGCCCCGGATTTTACCGGCGGAAAGCCTGCTTTTTGCGGGCTTTTTTGATTTG
>JBGPFT010000147.1:0-5846 GCA_041483475.1 Fibrobacteria bacterium
CCCCGAACGAGGGCCTGGAAAACCTGCTCAACTACATCGATCACGATTTCCTGCTGCGCCAGAAACGCAAGGGAGGAACGCCCCTACCGCTGGTCATTTTGCTCGACAACCTCGAGGAATTCCAAGCCGAATCCGCAGAGGCCACTTACCGGGGCCTGCTGAAGCTGCGCCAGCGCCTGCGCGATTTGAACGCCACTTTGTGGCTGACCCAACTCATCCCCTCCACCCGCGCCGAAGAGGCGCGCACCGTGCTGGGATTGGCCGATTTCCACGCCGTACTCGATTGCGACGGACGCTTCGAAAAGTTGGCCGGCTCATTCGCCGCCGATCCCGGCGCCTGGGAGAAATCCTTCACCCTCGACGCCAACCTCCAGAAAGCGCTTCCCGACCTGGCCTTGGTGCGCATCGGTTTCGCGGCGCAAGGGTCTCACCGGCGTTACCCCAGCCCCTATCTTTACCACCGGCCGACCTGCATGTACAAGGAGGTCGGAGCGTCCACGTAGGGGCGACCCGGCGGGTCGCCCCTACGTGGGCGAGGGTATCTTTTCCCCCATGCGCCACCAGCTGGGGTTTTTGCTGCTTGAGGCTTTCCGGGGGCTGCGCGCGGATCGGTTTCTCTCCGCCACCTCGGTGCTCACCATCGGCATTTGCAGCTCGGTTTTGTCCTGCTTGCTTTTGGGACTGTCTTTGGTGCTGTCGCTGGACGCTTCGCGTTCCGGGCCGGAAGCCGCCCTGCGGGTGTTCACCCGTCCCGGTTTCGAGGACAGCGCCAGCCTGGCTTCGCTTCATCTTAAGCTGCTCCGGCTCGGGGGTTTCGATTCGGTGGTGTTCGTCGGCAAGGACGACGCGCTCATGGAATTCCGCCGCGACTTCGGGGACGAAATGCTGCAATACCTCGATGCGAATCCCCTGCCCCATTCCTTCTTGCTCTACCCCTCGGACAAGCCGCTATCCGCCGTCCGGGTGCGCGCGCTGCGGGAACGCCTGCGCCTGTTCGACGGGGTGGAGGAAGTGTCGAGCAACGCCCTGCACCTGCAATGGCTGGACCGTTGGCGGCTGCCCGTCCAAGTAGGGGCGTTGTTGCTCCTGGGTTTCGTGGGCGGAGCGCTGGCCCTCATCGTGCACAATGCGGTGAAGCTCAACCTCTACACCCGAAAAACCCTGGTGGAGAACATGAAATATTGCGGCGCCTCCGAGGCCTTCATCCTCACGCCCTTCGTGCTCGAAGGGGTTTTGCTCGGCCTGGGCGGCAGCCTCCTGGGCGTGGCCACCTTGGGATTTCTTATCCATCTCGGGCGCTTTCTCCTGCCCTCCCTGCCCGCGTATGTTCCCTTCCGGCTCCTCGCCCCGTCCCTGGCGGGAGGCACCGCGCTGATCGCCTTGTTCTCCAGCACGCGCACCGTGCGGGCCTTTCTCCGGAGCCGCGCCACGTGAACGGCCTGCTGCTGGGCGCTTTACTTTGGGCCGCGGCCGGCCGCGATTACGATCGTGAAATCGCCGGCCAGCGCCGGGAACTCGACGCCATTCGCGGCCGGTTGGTGGAGGAACAGCGGGAGCTTTCCGCCCTCAAGCAGAGAAAATCCGCCACCCTTGAGGAGTTGGAACGCCTTTCCGGCAGCATCGCCTTGGGAAGGCAGTACTTGGAAAAATTGGAGGATATGGAAAAACACCTGGCCGCCTCGGTGGACGCGACCCAAAGTGAATTGCGCCTCATCGAAGGCCGTCTCGATATCCGTGGCCGGGTCATGGCCAAGCGCGTGCGCCTGTTGTTCGTCGCGGGCCGGCCCGAATTCCTGCTCCTGGGGGACCAAGGTGATTTTTTCCGGCGCGCCTACCTGGTGAAACGGATGGTGCGCTACGATCACTCCCTGGTGGAGGAAAACCGCAAGGATATGGGGCTCAAGCGCCGAAGCCTGCAACAACTGCTGGCCCGCCGGGAACAGCTCGAATCCTTCCGCGGCCGCAAACGCGAGGAGATGCAGCGGTTCACGCACGCCCAAACGGACCAGGAACAAACCTTGCGAACCTTGCAGAAAAGCGAGTCCGTCAAGGCGGCGGCCCTGCGCCAACTCGAGGAGAATACCCGCCTCTTGACCGAGATCATCATCACCCTGGAAAAAAGGCGGAAGGAGGAACAGGCGCGCAGCCGGCGCAAAGCCCTGGTTCTGGAAACCGGAGAGCGCTATTGCGCGCCCGTCGTGGGCCCGGTGGTCTCCCGCTACGGCTTGCAGTATCACGCCACGCTCGGAACCTCGACCCGCAACCTGGGCCTGGAAATCGAGGCCAAGGACGGGGCGACGGTGCGGGCCGCCGTGTCGGGAGAGGTGGCCATGATCACGCGCATCCCGGGGTATGGACTCGGGGTGATACTCGACAACGGCTCGGGCTATTTCACCCTCTACGCCAACCTCAGCGGCATCCGCGTGGGGATCGGGGACAAGGTGAAAACCTGCCAGGAAATCGCCTCGGCCGCCGCGCAACCGGGCAAGGTGTATTTCGAAGTGCGCCAAGGCACGCGTACTTTGGACCCCGAAGCGTGGCTGAAAGGCGGAGAGAAGTGATTTTTTATTTCCCCCGCACCTTCGGCCAGGATGAGGCCAAGGAAAGTCTGCGCCAGGCCCTGGGGCAGAACCGTTTTCCCCATGCCCTGCTTCTGCACGGAGAATCCGGCCTGGGGCAGCATGCGCTGCTCATGGACCTTGCCCACATACTTTCCTGCGACGCGGACGCGGAAGCGAGGCCTTGCGGACATTGCGCGAGTTGCCGGGCGTTCAAAAACAGATCGCTCGACACCTTGCATTATCTGCTTCCCCTGTTGAAGAAGGACAAAAAGGAAGAGCGGGAAACCGAAAAAGACGATGACGAATCTCTCGAGTCCGCCCAAATCGAGGAGATGACGGAACGCATACGGATCCTGCATGAAAATCCCTACGCTTTCGCCCGTCGGGAAAAAGCGCAGGCATCGGTGGGGCAGGTCCGCCACCTCCTTTCGCGCCTCCGCTACGCCGAAAACCACCGGGCCAGGCTGGTGCTGGTCCCTTACCTTGAAGCCTTGAACGACGCCGCGGCCAACGCTTTGCTCAAGGCCTTGGAAGAGCCTCCGGCCGGGGTGTATTTCCTCATCGCCAGCGAGCATCGCGCGGCCTTGCTGCCCACCTTGTTGTCCCGCTGCCTGCACTTGGGGCTGGCTCCCCTGCCGGCGGAGGAATTCCACCGGGCCGCCGCAGCCATGTCGCTCCGGGCGGAAAAACCTTTTTCCGCCCGCCTGCTCCCCTTCGCGGAAGGATCGCCGGGTGCTTATCTGCAATTGCTCGAACAGGACGGGGAAACCCTGCTGGAGGAAGCCTCCCGATTCTTGTCCGCGGCGACGGCGGAGGACTGGCGCGTCTTCGCGGAATACGCCGAACAAAGGCCGGATGTCAAGGACGCGGAGGCGACTCTTCTCCTCCTGAACTTCCTCCTCCGCTGTCTCCGCCTGCAACGCGTCTTGCGGGTTCGCCATCCCGGCCCCAGCGGCGGGCGCGCGGACGGCTATCGCTGGACCGCGAACGCCTTGAAGGCGGAATCCTTGGACCCGTCGCTTTCCGGCACCCTGGGTCCGCTGGAAGACGTGCCCGATGTGACCATCTTCGCCGCTTACCTGGAAGCGGCCATCCGAGCGGTGCAAGGCTATTGCAATCCCCGGAACGCCTTGCTGGGATTGTTCCTCGAATACGAAGCCAAGGTCCGGCGCGCAGTTACGACATGAACACTTCTTCCTCCATGCCGCGCGTTCTTCCACCCCGGCCTCCGGCGGACGACTCCGTCCGGAAAAACCTGGCCCGGGAAATCAACGGGCCCCTGTTCGTAGCCGACCTTCTTCTCTTGCGCGGGATCGGGGATAAGGAAGCCGCCCGTGCTTTTTTCCAACCTTCTCCCATCCCCCCCCTGGGGGGTGGGGGGAAGCAGGGGGGGGAACTTTTAGGCCTCGATCGCGCCGTTTCCCTGCTGACGGAAGCCAAACGGCGCGGCGAACGCATCGCCGTGCACGGCGATTACGACGTGGATGGAGTGGTGGGCACGGCGCTTTTGTTCATGGGGCTGAAGGAGATCGGCTTCGACGCCATCTGGCTGCTTCCCAACCGCTTCGACGGCGGTTACGGTTTGTCGCGGCGCACCTTGGACACACTGAGAGCCCAAGATGCGCAATGGGTAATTTCCGTGGACACGGGCGTTTCGGCCGTGGAGGAAATCGCCTACGCCAATTCCCTGGGCCTGCGCGTCATCGTCACCGATCACCATCAGGCTCCTCCAGTTTTGCCCTCCGCCGAAGCCATCGTCAACCCCAACCAACCCGGATGCCCCTATCCCAACAAGGGATTGTCCGGCTGCGGCGTGGCTTGGCGCCTGCTCGAAGCTTTGGCCTCTGCCCTCGGCGGACCGGATCCCGCGCGTTACCTCGATCTGTTCGCTTTGGGCAGCCTCGCGGATAATGTTCCGGTGACGGGCGAGAATCGCGCTTTGCTCCGCGCTGGATTGCGCCGCATGGCCGAATCCGCGCATCTGGGCCTGACCGTTCTCCTGGAACGCGCCGGCCTCAATCCATCCTCGCTCGGCAGCGCGGATCTGCTTTTCAAGGTGACCCCCCTGCTCAACGCCATGGGGCGCATGGGAAGTCCCGAGATAAGCCTGAAACTGTTCTTGGCGAAAACCACGGCCGAAGCCCATGCTTGCATCGATCAAATGGAATCCGAAAACCGGAAGCGCCGACAGCTCGACCAAAGCATCACCGCCGAGGCCGTGGCGCGCATCGAAGGCGAAACCGCCCTTCGCGATGCTCCTTGCCTGGTCGTGGATTCGGTGACATGGCATGAAGGCGTGATCGGTATTGTGGCCGCCCGCCTCGTAGATCGTTTTCGCCGGCCGGCCTTCGTGCTGGCCGTGGACGGCGAAGGCGTGGCCAAGGGCAGTGGCCGCACCGTGCCGGGATTCCATCTGCACCAGGCGATTTCGGGATGCGCGCCCTTGTTCGAAAAATGGGGCGGGCATGAATTCGCCTGCGGTTTCAGCATTCGCGCCGATCGCATCCCGGATTTTCGGGTCGCCATGATTGCCCATGCCCACGCCGTTTCCGTCTCCCCGCGGCCTTCCGAAGTCGCTCCCACCGTATCGGTGGCCTTGGAGGCGATCACCGACGACGCCTTGCTCTGGTTGCGCCGCTTCGAACCTTTCGGCTCCCAAAACGAAACCCCGCTTTTCTACGCCGAAGACGTGGAATTGGACGGCGAACCCCGGACGGTGGGGGAAAAGCATCTCAAATTTTCCGTTCGCTGCGGAAGCCGAAATCTGGACGCCATCGCCTTCAACCTTGGCCATCTGGAGGAGTGGGTGCGATCCCGTTCCCGCCTGGAGCGGCTCGCTTTCTATCCGGAATGGAACACGTTTCGGGGAACCCGGCGCATCCAATTGCGCGTAACCGCCATGGAGTAGCGATGGTCCCCGAGCAAGATCGAGGGGCGGCCCCCGAGCGAAGTCGAGGGGCCGAATTCCCCCGCAAAGCCGCCCACATTGCTTTTTTCACCTGGGCTTTCCTACTTCCCTTTATTCCTCCTCTCGCAGCCTTGGCCGCAGCATGCGCCCTGATCCCCGTCAATGCGCTGTTGCTGCCGCGCCTTTTGCCTTCGCTGTTTCCCGCCCACCGCAGCGAAAATGGACGACTCGAAGCGATTCATTACCCTGCAGCCTTAGCCGCATGCATTTTGGCCGCGCCCTCCGGCGACCGTTGGTACCTGCTTCCGGCCGCGGCCTGGTTCGCCCTCGCGGTGGTCGACGGCTGCCTGGGCCTAGCTCACGCGCGTTTTCGCTCC
>JBGPFT010000148.1:0-5842 GCA_041483475.1 Fibrobacteria bacterium
AATGGAGAAATTCCTATTCAGTCCTGGCCTGGGAAGGCTGGCTTTTTACTCGCTGCTGATCCTGGCTTACGGATATATCGGCGTCGCCACTTCCTACGCCGACATCAACCTTCCGGAAAAAAATCTGTTGGGATCCGAAACTTCGCAATGGCTTTTGCGCATTTCGCTCGCCTCGGCCATTCTGCATTTCTATTACGACGGGTTCATTTGGAGGATCCGGGAAGGCGGCATCCGTCGCGGCCTGGGTCTGGAAGGAAAGGCTACGGCGGAAACCCCTCCGCCGAAATTCGTCCTCCACGGCTGGAAATGGGCCTTTTTCCTAATCCCCGTTGGCTATATGGGCATTGCCCAGTATCGGGGATGGGGCTCCGATTTCAAGTCCCAAGCCTTGAATCTCAGCGAAGCCATTCCCGGCAGCTGGCTGGCGCATTTCCTGGCGGGCACCTATTACCAGGGGCAGGGAATCCTGGACCAGGCCGCGCTGCATTTTCGCCAGAGCATCGCCTGCGACCCGGATTTCGCCATTGGCCACCTGTTCCTGGGAGACGCGCTTTACCGTCAAGGAAATCTTCCGGAGGCCGCGGAGCATTATCTCCGCTCGGTGCAATTGGATTCGGCCAGCCTTGAGCCCCGGAAGAACCTGGCTTTTCTATACCTCAAAATGGAAAGGTTCCCGGAAGCCGCCGGCCAATTCCGGGCTGCGCTGACGATGGATTCGGAAAATCCGGATCTGACCTTTGGCCTGGCCACCGCTTTCCTGCGAATGAACAGTTTACCCGAGGTCGAAACCTATGCGTCCAAAACCCTGCGGCTGTCCCCGAACCACTCCGGCGCCCTCAATTACCTGGGGATGATCCGGGACGTCCGGGGGGATTTGGCGGGCGCCGTCGATTATTACCGGAAGGCCCTGGCTGCGGATTCAAGCAACGCCAGCGCCCGGCAGAATCTTTTGGACGCCTCCGCCAAAACGAAAAAAAAAGGCCCCGCCATCAAGTGACGGGGCTGCGGACAGCAAAGGACAGGGAAAGATTATTCTATCAGGAATCGCTTGGATTTGACTCCGCCAGCCACCGCCACGCGTACCACGTAAATCCCCTTCCCGGCCCCCTTTATTTCCCGGCTGAAATTATAATCGACAGGCGCACGGTCGCCCCGCATCGCCTTGATTTGGCGTCCCGCAATGTCGCAAATGGACACGAGATGCGCACCCGGCTTGGTGATCAAAACCCCCACGTCGTCCGGATGGAAGGTAATCCCGGAACGATCCAACTCAAAACCCGGATTTGAATGCGGCCCCACCGATGTCACCAAGGTGGTGTCATACCCGGCCAGGTAATACATGAACTGCTTGAAGAACCTGTCCCACATCGCAGTGGTCATCGCAGTTTGAGTGATCAAATCATGGCCTTCCATGAAATAGCCGATGCGCCCTTTCATGTCCGGAAAAGTCCAAGTGGCGGGATAGCCGCCGGGAACGCTATAATTGTACGTCGTGCCGCAATTGGTGCCCGTACCGCCATTCGTACACCTTTGCCCAATCATCCTCAGGAAAATTTCCGCGTTGGGGTAAATGCTGGTGATGATGTTGGTGAATTGATGCCACTCCCCTTGGGGGAAAATGACGGTGTCGGGGCCCAATCCCGGAGTCGGGCTGGCGGAGAAATTCATCCCTTGCATAACGACATGGGTTTTACCCGCCGCCGGGATGAATACCGGAGCGCTCACGCCGGTGCGCGAGGATTCGCCGATGTAAATCACGGGATGCGCCACGTTGTAAAACCAAGGCCAATTGGTGGTCAACCTGGAATCCCCCGAGGAATGCATGATGCAAACGCCGCCGCCCGACTGCTCCACGTAATTCTGCACCGCCGTCCTGCCCGCATTGGGAAATCCGGTTCCGGAAGCCCAACTGGATATGTAATTGGCGAAAAAAACCTGATAACCGGCCAGTTTCGCGGCGGTAATGTCGGTACCAAGGGTGGAGATGTCGACGACCCAGGGCGGGGTTTCCGCCGCGCCGATGCGTCGCAAAGTAGTTTCCAAATTCGGAGTGCCGATGGTATGGTTGTAGTTGTAAAAAAAACTTCCAATCAGAAGATGCGTGAGTTTGGAAGTCAGCAAATATGTATTAGGGCCGATGGTGATCGTCCGCTGCTTGGCCAGGGGAACCTGCCCGAAAGAGGGGCTGACGATGCCTGCGATCAAAATCAACAGGCCAAAAAACGACAAGTTTTTGGATGATATCCCCACGTTATTCTTTCCCATTTTTCCCTCCTCTTCCCTATTATCCCATTCCCGGACAGAAAACCGTGCTTTTAACATAACGCCGTCCCTACTTTCCGAGGGTGGGGTTTAATTCGCTTAAATCACATCGATGTTTCCGTCACTTACCCCGATTATCACATTCCCCATTGAAACCGTAGCATATAATACCAGTCCGATTTTTGGCGGGTCACCGGCGCGAACGAGGGCTGCCCGAGATTGTCCTGAACGCGGAAATGATCATTCGCCGCCTGTATGAACAAATCCAATCCTGTGAAAAGGGTTTTTTGAATGAAAACAGACCACTTTGTGTCGTCCTTGCCGTACAAACCGGATTGCTTGTTGCTTTCATATAGGGCGGGATTATCGCCTGGAAAAGCGGGCTGCGGGAGAGAGTTCGTAAACTGCTGGTAGGTGTTGTCCGGGTAGGGGTTTTTGAAGTACTCCATTTGCAGGCAAAGCAGATTCAAAAGTCCGAAAGTGGGAATATCCGCCCCCAGCATGACGGGTATGCGCTGCTGAATTTTATCGTAGAAATAAGGCTGATTTTCGATTCCCAAAACCGCGACTTCGGTGAAAAGCTTGAACGATCCGGAATTCTTTTCCTCCATACTCAAAAGTCCGCCCAAGTTCAGAGAAGCTCTCGCCATCACTTTAATCGCCTTGAAAGTCAAGGCCGTGCTTACTTTCGGGCGCAAAGTATCACCGTTGCTGGTGAGTACATAAATCATTCTTCCTTGAGCGTCAGTCATCTTGGTCGCCAAGGGTGTTCCAAAGGAGTCCGCGTAGGTTCCGATCTGGTTTCCCATGCCTTTCAGGGTTCCACCGGAAAAAGCCAGTTGATGTATGAACAGCAAGGTGTCGTCGTTTATGGCCGGGAAAGCAGGAAAGCTGTCCACCTCTACGTAGGCGTTCGCAGCTGTCGTAGGCGTGGTCACGCTGGGCTTGATGGGAATCCAGCGGTGCAGGGAAAAGCCCCCTCCGATCTCAAGCGCCTTTCCGATCTTTGCGGTGGCGACATAAGAAGGGGAGAAGTCGAAAAAAGGCGCTTCCCAGAATTCGCTGAAGATTAAGAAGTCCTGCCTGAGCGCGCCGTCCAGCAAATCCCAGGAAAGTTTGGCGCCCATGGATTTGTACTTGTACTCGTTCATCCAAACCCACCCCCCGGGGCCTGCGGTGTGAATGATGGTGGGATAGGCTTCGCTGCGCAAGAGATATTCCCCCAAATTCTTGGCGTCGGGATTATAGTCGTAACCGAAGAAGCCGAATTTCAGGTTCAATCTCGGGGAAAAATCGTATTGAGCCGAGGCTTCGGAAATTCCCGGCCCGAACTGGATTCGGCTGACGGGAGTGGTCTCGGGAATCGGCTTCCAAAACAACCCGCCCACCCCGATATTCATGTGCAAGTTCTCATTCAAGACTCCCGAATAAGTCAGGGCGACTCCATCGCGGCTCAAAAACGTGCGATCCTGCCGCTTCGGCGCACCCGATCCATCGTCATTGATCAATGAGCCTTGGATGATCTGTCCCGCGTCCACGAATCCGCCCACGGAAACCTTGCGCTCGATTTTGTTGGGTCCGCTCTCTTCCGCGAAGGAACGACCCGAGATCAAGCAGGCCGCCAAGCACATAAACGATTTCATAGGGTTCCTTCCCCTTTGCTTAATGTTCAATCCACTCTCCCGCGACACTTTCAAAATCCCCATTGCAGGTGGGCCACAAAATACCACTGGCTGGTTTGGGCGGTTTGGGGTGAAGCCGCAGGCAAGATCCCTCCCGCGTCGAAGTTTTGCAACCGCAGGTGATCATTCGCCACCTGCACCTTCAGTTTCACACCTGGAAGAACCGTCCTCACGGCATGGATGCTCCATTTCCAATCGTCCCCATGCACCGAAGGAACGGTAAACTTCGGCAGGGTGTAATCGTTCGGGGCGAGGTCGGGAATGGGCATGCTCGGCCCGATTAAAGGCATGGGATTCTGTGCCGCCAACTCCATCTGACTATCGCGATAAGGATTGTCGAGATATTCACTTTCGACCGCCAGCAGATCCAAAAATCCGAATGTAGGAACGTGGAGACCAACCATGATCGGCATGCGTTGGAAAACATTTTGGTAGTAGACGGGTTGGTTCTGCGTTCCGAGCACGGCCCATTCGGCATAGAGCTTGAAAGGACCCGCCCCCTCCATCCCGAACATTTCCGCGAAATTAAAATCCATCCGGCCCATCAAGTTGACGGCGCGTCGCGTGATATCCTGTTCTTTTACGATAATCGGGGCTACGGGAGTTCCAGGAACGCCATCGGTATCGGCAACCAAATTCCCCTGAGCATCGAAGTAAGTCGGACAAGGAGTGAGTCCGTCCCAACAATTCGATCCATCGGAATACTTCGTGTTCATCAGGAATTTCTTGATGCCCTTTCGCATTCCCGCAAGGCTTCCGTCTTGGATCATGGAAATGCTTTGCACGGCGGCGCCGGTTTTCCCGGCCAAAAGTGCGCTTTGATCCAAGGTGGTTCCGCCCCGCCAAACCGCGAAAGTGTCGGCCGCCACCCGGTTGCCGGTGCCGTCGTCATAGCTGTAATGCACCATCGCCTGATTCTGCACCTCGGGAAAGTTGGCGATCTCCACGTATTGACCCGCCGGAATTCCTCTATCGCTGGTGGCTGTTCCATGGTATCCGGTGTTTGGATTGATCCAACGCTTCAAGGCCGCGCCGCCTCCGATTTCGATGCCTTTCACGGGTTGCCAGGTGAACAAGTAGGCCGGAGAGATGTCGTAGAGGGGGGGATTTTGATATTCAAAATAAATCCCGACTTCGTGCCGGAAGGATCCGCCTAAGTGGCTCGCCCGCAATCGAAAGCCTAACGTTCTCGTGTAAGCGCTATCCACCCAGGTCCAGCCTCCCGTGGCGATGTAGGTTGGATAGGATTCGGTGCGAAGCAGGTATTCCCCCAGGTTCATCGCGGAGGCGTTGTATTTGAAGGGGAAATAGCCCCCTTCCAAGCTTAGATCAGGGCTAAAAAGGAATTTAGCGGAAGCTTCGGTGACACCCGGACCGAATTGGATGTGGTTTTGCCAAAAATCCCCTTTGGGGAAAGATTGCCAGAAAATGCCGCCCACGCCCACGGTGATGCGAAGCTTGCCTTGGACGGTATCGGATGCGGTAATGGTCGCCCCCAACCGGCTCAAATACTGGCCGTCAACCTTTCTGCCGCCGTCGTTGCCTTTGACGAGCTGTCCGATATCCGAATACCCTTCGCCGGTGAGCTTGTCGATGGAAATGTCCGCTTCAGTCGGATTTGGGAACAAGCCGAGCAGCAAGAAACCCGACAGGGCGCCTACGCCTTTAATCGGGAGGTAAACAGCTAAAACCGGGCGACGCATGGCCGCATAAACTTTAATTCAAATTCCATCAAAGCAGGGATACGTTCCGGACGAATTCGCCTCGGGCCGACTTCACCCGTGCGATGTACACGCCCTTTTCCAATCCATAACGGGCGCGCAATTCGGAAAAGGAATACCGCGTTTCTCCCGAACCTTTCAAGGCCAGGATCCGTTTCCCCGCGAAGGTGTACAAGC
>JBGPFT010000149.1:0-5837 GCA_041483475.1 Fibrobacteria bacterium
GAAAAAATCCACTCTGACCGAAATTCCCAATGGACCCGATTTCTTCCAAGCCGTGGCTCAGGCCTTGAAGGAGCCGGCAGTGGGGGTACGGCATGCCGTTCCCCCACTGCCGGCACAGCCGCAGACCATGGTTCCATTCCCGGAATTCAAAGACCTCAACTCTTATTGGAAATTCCTCGCCGCCGATTACCCGAAATGGTTCCCCAATTGCGGCCCCTTGGCTCGGGCCGAAGGCATGGTTCACTCCGCCCTGACCGTGGTGGAGTTGTCGCCGCAACCCGCCGCGACCCCGAAAGTGTTCGCGCGCGAGTCGGGGGAATTGTTCGACAAGATGATGAAGGCCATTCATCTCGATCGCGGCCGCCTTTATCTCACCTCCTTGATGAAATCGCCGCCTATCGGAAAATCCTGGCCCCGCAAGGATTTGGCCCGCATGCTGCCCATGCTTTTTCGGGAACTCAAGCTCGCGGCCTGTCCTATGGTTTTGCTGCTCGGCGAGGATTGCGCCCAGGCGGTGCTGCGCACGGGCGCAAGCCTGGACGCTATGCGCGGAATGCCGATCGAGGCTGATGGTTTGGTGTTTGCGGCGTCCTATCACCCCGCCGTCATGGAAGGAAACGAAGGATTGAAGCGCAAGGCCTGGGACGATTTGAAATGGCTGCGCCTCAGGCTGGGGCCGGAGGGAGCATGAACGAAGCTTCCGGCCTGCGCGTTCCGCCCCAATCCGTGGAAGTCGAAAAGCATGTGATCGGCGCCATGCTGCTCGACAACGCCGCCGTGAGCATGGCCCTGGAAAGCCTGGCTCCCGATGACTTTTACGTCGACCGGCACCGCTGGATTTTCGAGGCCGTGTCCGTGCTGTTCCAGAAGAACATGCCGGCCGATTCCATCACCGTGGCCGATGCCCTGCGCAAGGCGGGAACCTTCGAAAAGGCCGGCGGCGACGCGACCCTGTTGGAGATTTCCGCCGAGGTGGTTTCCTCGGCCAATGTGGTCGAGCATTGCCGCATCGTGAAGGAAAAAGCCATGCTGCGCCGCCTCATCGGCACCGCCACCAAGATCCTGGAGCGGGCCTACGATGTCGGCCAGGAACCGACGGCCATCATGGATCAGGCCGAAGGCGACATCTTCGCCATCAGCGAATCCAACATCAAGGAAGGATTTCTTCCCATCAAGAGCATCCTGAGCGACACCTTCAAGCTCATTGAAAGTTATTCCAAGGGAGAAATCGTCGGTATTCCCTCGGGTTTCAAGGATCTGGATGCGCTGACCGCCGGTTTCCAGAAAACCGATCTCATCGTGCTGGCGGGACGGCCGGGCATGGGAAAAACCTCGCTGGCCCTGAACATCCTGACCCACGCTGCCATCGATCACCGCAAGACGGCGGCTTTCTTCTCCCTCGAAATGGGACGCGAACAACTGGTGCAACGCGTGTTGTGCGCGCAAGCCAAGGTCAACATGCATATCCTGCGCTCGGGCAAGCTCACCCCGCGGGACTATCCCAAGCTTTCCCTCGCGGCGGGGCCCATCAGCCAGTCGAAAATATTCATCGACGATCATCCTTCGTTGAACATCCTGGAACTCCGGGCCAAATGCCGCCGACTGAAGGCGCAGCAGGGACTGGATCTGGTGATGGTCGACTATCTCCAGCTCATGTCGGGCGTGGGCCGCCAGGAAAGCCGCCAGCAGGAGATTTCCCAGATTTCCCGGGGCCTCAAGGCCCTGTCCAAAGAATTGGAAATCCCGGTGGTGGCGCTGTCGCAGCTCAGCCGCGACGTGGAGAAACGGCCCGGCGCCGAGGGCGAACCCAAGCTTTCCGACCTACGGGAGTCCGGCGCCATCGAGCAGGATGCCGATTTGGTGATGTTCGTGGTACGCGAGGATGTCTATAATAAGGAGGCGGAAAAAGGAAAGGCGAAGATCATTTTGGCCAAGCAGCGCAACGGCCCCACGGGCGTGATTCCCGTTACCTGGATCGAGGATTACGCCTCCTTCGCCAGCGCCTCCGCGCGTGTTCCGGAAATGGCGGGGTTTTAGCCGCCGTGACCCCCGCAGCTTTCCTGGAATCCGTCGGCGCCCAAGCCACCTCGGCATCCGGCCGGTTGATTCAGTCCGCGCTCAACCTCCTCGAACGACTGGGGGAAACCTCGCGGCTGCTCGTCAGGATGATCCGCCGCCTGCCGTTGGCGGCCAAGAATCCGCGCCTGCTGGCATCGCAAACTTGGCGCATGGGCGTTTCCTCCTTGCCCCTGGTCGTGGTGATTTCGGTGTTCATCGGCGCCGTGACGGCCATCCAGGCGCATTACCAGTTCCGCGGCTTCATCCCCGACACTTATCTGGGAACGGCCGTATGCAAATTCGTGATCATCGAATCGGGTCCGGTGCTCACCGCTTTGGTGCTGGCCGGCCGCATCGGCTCGGCCATCGCCGCCGAAGTCGGCACCATGAAGGAAAAAGAGGAGCTCGACGCCATGGCCGTGCTCGATCTCGATCCGCTGCGTTATCTCGCCCTCCCCCGCTTGCTGGGCGCCTTGCTTTCCTTTCCCCTGCTGGTGATCCTGGCCGATTGCCTGGCCTTGTTGGGCGGATGGGCCATCGCGGCCGGAACCTTGAAGGTGACCACGGCCACCTATGTGCACGGGATTCGATTCCTGTTCGACACCTATGACCTGTGGGTGGGTCTGCTCAAGGCCTTCTGTTTCGGGGGCGTGGTGGCCCTGATGGGCTTTTACCAAGGCGTCAAGGCGGGTGCTGGCGCCAAGGGCGTGGGTCAGGCCGCCATGCGTTCGGTGGTGTCGAGCTGTGTCTGGATTTTGATGCTGGATTTCGTCATCGTCTACATCGTGTATTGAGAAAAGCATGAAACCCCCGGACTCCATCATCGAATTGCGCGGCTTGGAAAAATCCTTCGGGCGGCAAAAAGTGCTCAAGGGAGTGGATCTCACTGCTCGCCGCGGCGAAACCATGGTCATCATCGGCACTTCGGGGGGCGGCAAGTCGGTGATCCTCAAGCATTGCATCGGATTGCTCCAGCCCGACGCGGGCGAGGTGGTGGTGGACGGGCAGGTCATCAGCCGCAGGCATTTCAGCGACGCGCAGACCATCCGCCGGCGCATGGGCATGCTGTTCCAGGGCTCGGCTTTGTTTGATTCCATGAACGTGGGCGAGAACATCAAGTTCGCGGTGCGTGAACACAACCGCGATTTGACGGAGGACGCGCTTGACGCCATGGTCGAGGAAAAGTTGAGGCTCATCAATCTTTCCCCCGATATCCGCTTCAAGATGCCCAGCGAGCTATCCGGAGGCATGAAAAAACGCCTGGGGCTGGCGCGGGCCATCGCCATGAACCCTGAAATCCTGCTCTACGACGAACCCACTACCGGCCTGGACCCCATCACTTCGGACGTCATCAACGATTTGATTTTGGACATGCAGCAAAAACTGGGTGTGACTTCCCTGGTGGTCACGCATGACATGGTTTCGGCCTATAAGGTCGCCAACCGCATCGCCATGCTCCACGAAGGCCGCATCATATTCATGGGCACACCCGACGAAATCCGCGCGGCCTCCAACCCCTACGTGCAACAATTCATTCGGGGTCAGAGGAAATTGGGGGCGACAGATTAAACGCCCTCCCCTCTTCGCCTGCCGCGAATGCGGCGATTCCTTTTCCAAGTGGGCGGGGAAATGCCCCTCCTGCGGGGCCTGGGATTCCATAACCGAGATGTCGGAGGCCGATGCCCGTGCCATGGATGGCGGTGGCGGTGGTACGGGCGACCCGCGGGTCGCCCGTACCACCCCAGGCGCCAATCCACCCCGCCTCCTGAAAACCGTTGATACGGTCGAGGGCGAGGAAAGATTCCGCACGGGAATGGGAGAACTGGATCGGGTTTTGGGCGGAGGCATAGTTCCCGGGTCCATGGTTTTGATCGGCGGGGATCCCGGCATCGGAAAGTCCACCTTGCTTTTGCAAATGGCCGCGCTGCTGGCCGCGGGCGACGTTCCGACATTATACGCCACGGGAGAGGAAAGCCTGGCCCAGCTCAAGCTGCGTTCGCGGCGCTTGCAGGTTCCGGGCGCCGCGCTGCAAGTGCTGGCGGAAACCTCCTTGGAAAACGTCCTGGCCCATGCCGCTTCCCTCAAGATCCGCGCCCTGATCGTCGATTCCATCCAAACCATGACCCGCGGCGATCGGCCCGGATCGCCGGGTTCCCCTTCGCAATTGCGCGAATGCACGCTTTCCCTCATGTCCCATGCCAAGTCCCGCGATTGCGCCGTGTTCCTCGTGGGGCATGTCACCAAGGAAGGCGTGCTGGCCGGGCCGCGCATGCTGGAACATATGGTCGACACCGTCATCTACTTCGAAGGCGATCGCCACCTTTCCTACCGCATCCTGCGCGCGGTGAAGAACCGCTTCGGCGCCACCCAGGAAATCGGCGTCTTCGAAATGGCGGCGGAAGGGTTGCGGCCGGTGGACAATCCCTCCCAGGCTTTCGTGACCGGCGGCGAGCGCGATCCCGGGTCGGTGATCGCCTGCGTCTGGGAAGGAACGCGGCCCATCCTCATCGAAGCGCAGGCCTTGGTTTCGCGCACGCATTATCCCGCGCCGCAACGCGTCGCCATGGGTTTCGATTCCAAGCGGCTTTCCGTGCTCCTCGCCCTGCTGGAAAAATTCGCGGGCGTGGAAATCGGGATGCAGGACGTTTTCGTCAACATCGCCGGCGGCATCCGCGTGGAGGAGCCCGCCGCCGATTTGGCCATCGCCGCGGCCGTGGCGGGCAACCATCTAGGCCGGCCCGGAGTTTCCGGCGTGCTGGCTTTGGGCGAATTGGGCTTGAACGGCGAACTCCGCCGCGTTCCCCAGCTCGAAGCTCGGTTGCGCGAAGCCGCGCGACTGGGGTTCAAGGCCGCCGTGATTCCCTGGGACGGAGCGGAAAAAATCCGGGTCAAGGGCATGGAGCTGCGCGCGGTGAAGAAGCTGTCGGAAGCCCTGCCTTTGCTGCAGCAATAGCCCGGATCCCCTGCCTTGGAATCTCCCGAGCCTTTTTTTTCCCTGGAAAAAACTTCCGGCCGGGCGCGCGCGGGAACGCTGCGCACCGCGCATGGAACCATCCCGACGCCCGCGTTCATGCCGGTGGGCACGGCCGGCTCCGTCAAGGCCATGTCGCCGCGCGCCTTGCGCGAAGTCGGGGCGAATATCATTTTGGGCAACACCTACCATCTCTATCTCCGGCCCGGATGCGATCTTATCGCGGAAGCCGGGGGCTTGCACAAATTCATCGGCTGGGACGGACCGCTGCTCACCGATTCGGGCGGCTTTCAGGTTTGGAGTTTGAAAACCCTGCGTAAAATCTCCGAGGAAGGCGTGGAGTTCCAATCGCATATCGACGGTTCCCGGCATCTGTTCACCCCGGAGTCGGTGATGGAGGCGCAGCGAAAAATCGGCGCGGACATCGTCATGGCTTTCGACGAATGCACCCCCTACCCCGCCACGCCGGAGGAGACGCGCCAATCGCTGGGGTTGACGCAACGCTGGGCGGAAAGAGCCTTGGCCTGGCGGGTCGCCCATCCGCCCCTGCATGGATACGATCAGAAATTTTTCGGCATCGTCCAAGGTGGAACGATGAAGGAGGTGCGGCGGCAGGCCGCGGAACATTTACTGGGTCTGGATTTTCCGGGCCACGCCATCGGCGGCCTCAGCGTCGGGGAGCCGGCCGAAATGATGTACGACCTCGCCGGGTTTTGCGCGGAAATCCTTCCCCCCGAAAAACCCCGCTACGTGATGGGGGTGGGCACACCTTCCAACCTGCTGGAACTGATCGCCCGCGGCATCGACC
>JBGPFT010000150.1:0-5809 GCA_041483475.1 Fibrobacteria bacterium
ATATACCTGAAAAACCGGAAAATATTCTCCCATTTGAAATCCAAGGACGCGAAAATCGACAAGCTATGCGAGTTGAACGTGGTCAGCCAGGTGTACAACGTTTGCCAGACCACGGTGGTGCAGGAAGCCTGGAAGCGGAAGCAGGCCTTGTCCATCCACGGATGGATTTACAGCCTGCACAACGGATTGCTGCAGGACCTGAACGTGTCGGTTTCCACCAACGAGGAAATCCACACGCTCGAATTGAAATAATGAAGCGCGAGCGCCGCGCTTTTCTGTCGCCGTTATTTTTTGTTCAGATATCTTCCCATCAAGTCGTATATCCTTCCCAACCAGGGGAAGGAAGAGATCATCCGCTTTTGCCGTGGATGCGGAGAGCCGATAACTCCGGTTCCGGTGGGGTTGACGGTGACGAACCTTTCGGCCCGGGCCGCGTAACCCTTGTCATCCCAAACCACCAAGGTCACCCGGAAAACCCCCGTGCGGGCGAAAACATGCGTGGTCGTGGGAACTATGGAAGGCAAGCCCTCGCCGAAATCCCACAAGGAATAGTTGACGGTGCCGTCGGGATCGGATGAGGTTGAGGCGAAACTGATGGGCGTGTTCACCACGCCCTGGGCCGGAGCCGTGAAAGAGGCGCTGGGCCTTACGTTGTCTACGCCCCGCGAGGCGGGAGGATTGTTTAGGGTGTTGCCCGACAGAGTGTTTGAATTCCAATCCAGATGCAATCCGCTGAAGGAACCGGAGATTACGGCGGCGTTGTTGGTGATGGAGTTGTGCAGGACGTAAAAACGCTCCAGGGCTCCGAGCAGTTGCAAGGCGGCGCCGCCGTTGGCGTTGAAGGCGTTGCTGTCCAAGGTCATTTCATTTCCGTTGCCGTTGAAGCGCAGGCCATGACCCTGGCCGGTGTACACGGCCTGCGGATGGGCCGCGGGCATGAATTCGAACCGGTTCCCGTAGAAAAAATGCCGGTGGGCGCCCCCGCTGTCGCCCTGGATTTGGCCGCCCCAGGTGGTGGCGCGGCGGATGACGTTGAAGGCCCAATACACGTTGTCCTTGACGGGGTTGTTGGACCCGGAAATGCCGATATGCGCGCCGTCGTCCACGGAGTTGTCCGTGAACACGCATTGGCTGCTGGACACCAGTTCCAGGCCGGCCCATTTATAGGTGCCGTCGCTGACGCCGACGGTGTTCCGGCGCACCGAGGTGTAGGAGCTGCCGTCAACGCTCAGCCAATGGTCGACGACGTTGTCCTCGATGAGGGAACTGTCGCAGCCGCCCCATACCTCCAGGCCCAGCCCCACATTGGTTCCTCCCTGGCCCAGTCCGGATCCGGAAATCCGGTTCTCGCGGATCACATTTCCCTGCGATCGCTCGAAATGCATTCCGCCCCGGCCGGCGTTTTGCACGGTGTTGCGCAGCACCTGGTTGTGATTCGATCCCGACGCGATGCGCATCCCGCCGCCCCATTGGCTTTGCGTCCCCATATTGCGGAACAGGTTGTCGGCGATGACGCTGTTGGTCACCCCGCCGGTGAAATAAATCCCGATCACGAATCCCGTCGGGGCCGTGAAGTCGCGCACGGTCAGATGATGGAGGAAATGCCCCGTTCCGTTGTTAGCCGTGATGCCGTTCAGGGCCGAGACGTTTCCCAGCAGCGTGAAACGCGCCATTTCCACCTGGGATCGGCCGGCCAGGGAGAACAGGGCCGAGGCGCTGGCCCCGGTATATTGCACGATGGTGGTTTCCGGCCCGGCTCCGATCACTTTGATGGAGGAGGGAGGCGTCAAAGTGCCGGAAATCAGGAAAAGTCCGGCGGGCATGGACACCGTGTCTCCCGCCGCCGCGGCGTTCAGGGTGTTTTGGATGGCGGTTCGATCATCCGTCGCGTCCCCGGCCACGGCTCCGTAGGTACGGATGTCGAGGATTCGGGAATGGGATGCGGCGAAGAAAAACAAGACGGACAAAACCGGGGCGCATATTCGCTTTCCCATGAGAACCTCCCTGGCAATATTACGGCAGTGTTTTCCCCCGAAGATCGAAGACGGAAATCCGGAACGGCGACAGGCGGAGGGAAAGTTTTTTGTATCGACTCGGAACCCGAAGTATCGGGGTTGCCGGCGCGAGGGTGAAGGTCAAGGTGCCGTATCCGAGCTGATCGAACCCGCCGCTGTTCGGGCCGTAATCCCCGCCGCCGCCTTCCGGCCGCACCAGCGCGGCATAGGCCTGGCTGTTGGGGGCGGCCAGGCCCCGACGGTTCACATAGTGGTTGTAAACCAATTCCCATTCCGGGCGCAAACCGCCTTGCCCGGCCGTGGCGATCACGGTTTGGTTTACGTTGTCGCAATTGTTGTAGGCGGCATAAGGAACCGGTTGGCCGAGATTGTACTGGGCCACGTACTCGGCGCCTTTCAGGAAGCGGTTGCCGTCGTATCCGTATAAATCGTCCCCCTGGTTCCAGGCCATTTCGCAAAACGGGCCCAGCAAGGCCGGGCCCAGGAGGGCATGCCCCTGATCGCGCCCGCTTTCCTGCCATTGCCCCAGATTGCCCGGATGGAGAAACCAAACCGTATTGCTGATGGCCCCGTTGCCGGCCCCGGTTTTGAAGTAGTTGACGGCCTCGTCGTAAATGGCCCGGTTGTCGCAAAGGATTCCGATGCTGATCATGGACGCCATGTTGCAGAGATCCCAATTGGCCCAATAATGGCTGATGCAGGCCCCGTTGTGGTTGACGAGGAAATCATGGTTCATGGGGTAGAAAATGTTCCGCATCATGTTCTGGAAGCGGGTGAAATCCGACGCGGCCCATCCGGCATAACCCCGCATCAATTCCGCGGCGTTGGCCATCTGATAGCCGTAAATGCCCGCGGCCAAAAATTTATCCGAAGTGCCGCTGACGACCCTCAAGGTGGACGACCAGGCGTTCAACACCCGGACGGCGGCATCCGCGTAGGCTACGGTTCCGGAAACATGCCAGCGCAGGGCGAGGGCGTAGGCCGCCGCGGCGTCATTGAACAATTGGGCATAATTTTCCGGGGTTCCAGTGCCCCGGTACACGGTATCCACCGGCCTGGCGACATAGGTGCCGGCTGAATGGGAATTGGCGGTGAGCCTTTGCCAGCCCGAAAGCCAGGGCTGGGCTCCGGCGTTGACCTGGGTGCGCATGCGGGTGAGGTCGCTTTGCTTGTGCAGCATGCCGGGATGGACGAAGGCTTGGGCCGTGACGGACGGCGCCGTTCCCAGGAGGGATAAAAACAGGATGAACGATATTCGACGGCGCATGACGCGTTTCCCCCGTGCTGACTCCGGATAATATAGGCTAACCCCGCTTCTTCCGCAGCTCCGCCAGGAAGAACTCCACCGCCTTTCGGCCCTCGCCGCCTAAATCGCGCGTGAAATCGTTCACGTAGAGGTGCACGTGCGCCCTCACTACATCGGGGTCCATGTCTTGCGCATGACGCGCGCATAATTCCAAGGCCCGCGACTCATTTTTCCAAGCCCAGTCCAGGCTGGCGCGTATCGCCTTCTCCACTTCCGCCGCCGCAGGAAATCCGGGTTTTTCCCGATAGGCCAGAGCCCCGAGGGGAATGGGATGCCCCGTGGTTTTTTCCCAATGGGCGCCCAGATCCTGAATCAAGGTCAATCCGTCACGGGCATAGGTGAAACGCGCTTCGTGGATCACCGCCCCCTGGGCGTCGGGCCGGGCGAGCAATTCGCTGTACAGCGCATCGAAAGGCAGGAACCGTTTCCGCAATGGGTGTCCGGCCCAGAAGTCGAGCAAAAAATTTGCGGTGGTATGCTCGCCCGGCACCCGCACTTCTTTTTCGGGATTCCAGTCCGACCCGCCGGTAAGAAGCAGCGGACCGCAATTTTTGCTCAAAGCCCCGCCGCAGCCGAGCAGGCGGTATTCCGGGCAATTCAAGGCGTTGGCATAACTGATCTTCACGAGATCGAATTCGTTCTGTGCCGCCGCCTGGTTCAAAGTTTCAATGTCCTTGAACCGGAAATCGAAATCCCAATCCGTTTTCACCTTACCCAGTAAAAATCCGGAAAAGATGAACACGTCGTTGGGGCAGGGGGAAATCCCCAGGGAGACGATGCCCTGAGCCTGTCGAAGGGTTGTCACGGAAGCCAACGCCGGTGTTTTTCCCAAAAGGCCCGCAGCGAATGCAGGGCCGTGTTCACGTTCGCCGGGCGCATATTGCGGTTACCGGCGATATTGCTGATGGCACGGATCTCCAACACGGGAATTCCGTGTTCCTTCCCGATCAAGGCGCAGGCCGCGCCTTCCATGCTTTCGAAGCCGGCCTGGAATCTCAGCCGCCGCAATTTCCCCGTTTCCTCCAAACCCGCGCAGGCGTTCACCGTGGCCCCACGCGCCAGGCGCAGGCGCGGCGGGCCGTCCTGCTCCCGGATCCACTCCGGCATCCACAGGGGCAAGGGTTCCCGGTATTGCGGATCGGCGAAAGGAAACGCCGACAGGGGACGAAAGCCTTCCTCGCCCGGCATTTCCATGCCCAGATCCGCGAAGATTTCCGAGATACCGACGGCGATGTTCCCGAGTTCCAGGCCGGCGTCCGGATAAGCCCCGGTGATGCCCATATTCACCAGCCACGCGGGACTCCGCGACGGGATCAAAGCCGCGAGGCGGAGAAGGGTCATGGGAATTCCCACGCCCGTCACCGCCGCGAACCCTTCGGGGATTTTCCAAAGTTTTCCGGGCTCTAAGGCTTCGGCGCCTTCCAGTCCGAAGGGTTCCAATTCCGCCATGGTGGCGGCGCATATTAAAACCGGTCCCGGGGGATTCATGGGGGGAAATTTAAACCCCCACCGCCTCCGGCGCCGGTGATTTGCGGATCTGGGAGAAGAAGGTCACCCGGTTGCGGCCGTTCTTCTTACTGGAATACATGGCTTTGTCGGCATTGTCGATGAGGTCCTGCTTGCCGGAGGCGTCGGTGGGAAAGGCGGCGCCGCCGATGCTTACGGTGACGCGCAGCGGCTTTCCGTCGACCTCGACCGTGTTCTGTTCCACGGCCTCCCGGATGCGCTCCGCCAGCTGATGGGCCTGAACTTCATTGGCTTCGCGCAGGGCCACTACGAATTCCTCGCCCCCGTAGCGTGCGCAGAAGTCCGAGGCGCGGATGCTTTGCCCCAAGGTGCGGGCCACGCTTTGCAGCACGAGATCTCCGGTGGGGTGTCCGTAGGTGTCGTTGAATTTCTTGAAATGGTCGATGTCCAGCATGAGCAGCACCAGATGGGCGTGGTAACGCTGGCAGCGTTCCATCTCCGTGTTCAGGAAGTCCTGGAACTTGCGGTGGTTCGGGATCTGGGTGAGGCCGTCCATGGTGGCCTGGCTTTCCATCTCCTGGTACATGCGCGCCTTGGTGAGGGCGCTGGAGACGTTGGCCATGATGGTTTTCAGCGCCTGCAATTCGGTTTGTGAATAGGCGCCCGGCTGTTCGCTCTCCACCCCCACGATGCCGAGCTGGGTCTGGCGCTCGTCCAGGATGGGGGCGAGCATCATGTCCTGGGGGCGATCCGCGGGGGATTCGTCGAGGTTGAAGCGCGCGAAGCGGTCCTCGGCCCGGAAGTTCTGCATCACGATGGCCCGGCGGTTGCGGAACACGCTGCCGTACAGGCTGCGCGGATCCTGCACGTCGAACTCCATTCCCGCCACGAGGTTGCCGGGATGGCCGTGGATTTTCCACAGGTTACCCTTGCCCGTCTGGGGGTGGTAGCCGCAGATGATGATGCGGTGGTATTCGAAGGTGCGTTTGAGGGCGTCCACCATGGCCTCGAAAACGTCCTC
>JBGPFT010000151.1:0-5782 GCA_041483475.1 Fibrobacteria bacterium
ACATGTCCGCCGATCAAGCCCAAGGCCACGACCATCGGGGATGTGATCAAGGTGGAGGGGGAGTAAGCCCCGGGGGTGAGGGCTTTGTATTTTCCCCCCGTGCCCCGCGTCGGTTTTTCTTTTCTGTTGTTGTCCTTTATCCCCGGTTTCGCCCGCGAAACCGTGCTGGAGGATACGCCGTCCCGCCTGATCCTCGAAGTGGACGTGCCCGCTTATCGCATGGAAGAAGGGTTGGGCGGTCCGCACTTGGCGGCGGACGGCTTTTTCGGAGCGGAAAAAGCGGGTGCGCCCGATCTTCCAAGGTATCGTTTTCAAATCGCGACCGGTGTGGGCCTTCCCTCGGTTTCGCTGGAACCCGAGGCTTGGGTCGAACTTCCCTTGTCCGGGGAACTGGCCGGAACGCCGCGCTGGCTGACTCCTCGAAAAGCCGAGGCTTTCAGGGACGCCGCTTTGTTCGCGGACGCGGTCCGTATCGTCCCCGAGGTTTCGGGGCCGCGCCGTTATCGGGGGTTTATCCTCCGCGACATCGCCCTCCCGCTGGGGACCTATGCGTCGGGATCCGGCCGGGTTCGCATGCTCAAGCGCTTTCGGGTGCGAGTGGATTTTCCGCCGGCGGCGAATTCTTCCCTCCCATCGGCCGGAACCCGGGATTGGCTGGCTTGGGCGGGGGTGAAGAATCCGCGGGGGGGCCAATACCTGGAGCCTATTCCGCGCCGCGGCGCGCTGCGCAAGACAGCCAGGACGTCCTTTTCCCTGGGGGACTTGGTTCTGAAAGTCCGCATAGGCGATAAACAATTGGACGGGTTCGCGGAAGACAGTGTTTATGCATTGACCTATGACGAGGCCTTAGCGGCATCGGGTTCCATCCGGGCGGCGAGGATTGCGGCCTTGCGCATGTTTGCCGGCCCCAAGGATACTTTGCCCATCCGATTGGATTCCACCGGCTGGTCCATGAGCCCGACCTTGCAGGAGATCCCCATCGATGTCCGGGACAACAACAACGACGGCACCTTCGATACCGGGGACTCGATTCTTTTTTACGCTCATGGCACCAGCGTTTGGAAGCCGATTCCCGGGGCCGTCGGACCCGTCCGCTGGAACTTCACCTCCGATCCATATTCCTTCGACAACTTCTATTACCTGGATTGGACCGGAACCGGAACCGGCACGCCGCTTCGACTTGCCACCGATTCCACCCCTGCGAGCGGCCCGGTTTTTACCGCCACACCGCAATATCTCCGCGCCGAGCGCGACGAGGGCACCGGTTCCTGCGATCCGTCCGGGCGCATCGACGACGAAACGGGCTTTGCATGGTATTGGTATTGGAAAGGGGGATCGTGTTCCTCCAATGAACCCTTGACCTTGAATTCCACCCGGCTTAACAGCGCCTCCATGGATACCTTGCGTGGCGACACCGGAGATTCGCTATGGTTGGGCGCGTTCGTCTTCCTGGATAAAAACCGGGATTTTCAGGCCTGGGTGGGTGGGGATTCCCTCCTTGGGGCGGTCGTCGACGGGGCCGTGTCCGGTCAATGGTTCGTCCAACCGCCGAGGGCGAGAAATGAAAGGCTGGGCCTGGACAGCCTGGTCTGGGCCGGGTTCAACCATCGATTCGAGGGTTACACCGTGCGCTATGAGCGCCGGTTGCAATGGAGTGGCCAGGGCCGGACGGTATTTCCAGTCGCCTCGGGACGGGTGACCTATCACGCGCAAGGTGGAGCGGGGATGCGCTGCCTGCGGATTTCAAAAGGCGTGGGAGAAAAATGGCTGGCGGTGTCCTCCATGGGAGGAGACGGAGTTTTTTCCGACAGCACGGCCGATGGCGACGACGTGCAATATTTTCTTTACCGGAACGCGAAGGATGTGGCGAAAAACGCGCTGATTGCGGAGCCCATCGCGGGGGGGGTCTCCCCCCAGGGATCGGTGAAAACATTGCGCGATCTGTCCACTGGAGATGGAGAGAACCCGGAATATCTCGTCATCGCCCCGGAATCCTTGCTCGTCGAGGCCATGGCGCTGGCGCGGTATCGGGACACGCTTTCCTCCCAGCCCTTGCATGCGGCCGTGGTCCGCACCGAGGACATTTACCGGGAATGGTCGGGGGGGCGATTGTCCCCGACGGCGATCCGGGATCTTTTGCGCTGGGCCCTTTGGCATTGGGGCCCGGGCGGAGGCATGGGGCGCCTCAAATACGTCCTTTTATGCGGCGATGGGCATTACGATTACCGGAATCTCCGCAACGCCGTCAACCCCCTGCCCAACCACATCCCCCCGTTTAATTGGGATCAGGACGATTGGGATCCGATGAACACCGACGACTTTTTCGCCATCCTGGATTCGGCCGAGGACTGGAACAGCCAATTCGGGGGCGCACCGCTGCTCGACGTGGCGCTGGGGCGGCTGCCCGCCCAGTCGCGGGAGCAGGCGCGGTCCTACCTGGAAAAACTCCGTTTGTTCGAGGCGCCCGGCAGCGGCGGGGACTGGCGCAGCCGTGTCGTCCTCACCGCCGACGATGCCTGGCAGCACGGTCAGCCGGGTAATATCGACCCTGTGACCGGACATACCAATCAAAGCGAGAATTTGGCGGGGATGATCACGGGAGTCGAGCCCGGAATCCGCCTGGAGAAGGTGTATCTGTTCGACTACCCATTCAATTCCTCCTTCCTCAAGCCCGAGGCCACCCAGGATCTCATCGATCTCATCAATCGCGGCACTTCGTTGGTGACATTCATGGGGCATGGCGCCTACAACCAATGGGCCGACGAAGTGCTGCTCAAGACCAACGACGCCTTGACCCGAATGCGCAACGCCGGCAAGGCCTTCCTGGTCGCGGTGTTCAGTTGCACCGTGGGACGCTTCGACAAAATCACCGATGACGGGATGATGGAGCAATTCACCAAGCAAAAGGATTTCGGCGCCATCGCCGGCCTCGGGGCCAGTCGCGAGTCTTATCCGGGTCCGAATGAGCAGTTGGGCGCGGCCTTGTTGCATCAACTGTTTCCCGGCGATACTACGGTTTCGGTGCCCGGTCTGGGCCAAGCTTTGCAACTGGCGAAAAATTCCTTCGGCGCCATCCGGAATTCGCAGAAGTACATCCTCTTCGGGGATCCGGCCGCCGCCATCCGCCGCCCGCGGTTGGCGATCGTCTTGGACCGCATTCCGGATACCTTGCGGGCCTTGGGATGCGACACCTTGCGGGGTCGAATTCAGGGAGGAAGCGGGAGCGGTTCCGTCAACGTCCGCATCGTTTCGGGCGACGTGAGAAAGGCTTTTCCCTTCCCGGACAGTGTGCGGCAACAGGTGGAGATGAAACGGGGTCAAATCCTATTCGAGCGCACGGTGGATTACCGGAATGGGGCTTTTGCAGTCGACTATTTCATCCCGAAGCAAGTTCCTTTCGGGGATTCCACGGCGAAGATCCAGTTGTTCGCCTGGGATTCGACACGGGCCATGGAAAACAGCCATGCGGTGCTGGGCTTGTCCATACAAGGCACGGCCTCGGGAGGCGCTTGCTCCCAGGATCGGGATGGTCGCGGCCCGCGGATTTCGGTGACCGGTTGCAACGTCAAGGAAAGCGGGGAAGTGGATTTTCCGGATCGGGTGAGGATCTCCTTGCCCTATTGCCTGCAAATCGAGGCGACGGACAGCGTCGGAGGCGTGATGTCCGGGGGCGGTCCCGACGAGGGAACCACGGTGGAATTGACCGGCGTGCGCGAGCCTTTTCACCCGCAGCCGGGAGTGGACGACCTGTACCGCAAGACCTATCAGCTCACCGTGCAGCGCGGGGAGGCCTCCCTGGGCCCGCATCTGCTCAAGGTGACGGCCCGCGACGGCTTCGGCAACCTGAGCCGGCGACAGGTTACCTTGGACGTGGCCTCGGACTCGGCCTTGAATTTCGTACGCGCCTTCAACGCCCCGAACCCGGTGAAGAGGGGCGGAACGACGTTTTATTTCTCCACTTTGCTGCCTTCCGATGAGGGAGCGCTGCTGACGGAGCCGTTGGTGGATCGGGTTCGCTTCGATTTGCGAATCTTCGACCAGGGGGGTCGGATGGTATACGAAGTTCCCGTCGCACGTTCCGGGGAAACCCGCTGGGACGGAAAAGACGCTTGGGGCCGCTCCCTGGCGAACGGTGTGTATTTCTACAGCGTTACCGCTACGACGGACTGGACCGCCGATCAGGGCGGAAGGGCGCAAAAGACTTCGCGGCGTAATATTCTGGTTTTGTCGAGGTAACCGTCCCCGGTAGGGGCAACCCGCGGGTTGCCCCTACCGGGGAAATAAAAAAGCCCTCCTAGATATCGTAGTACAGTTCGAACTCCATGGGATGGGGCCGCAGGTTGACCTTGTCGATTTCCGCCTCCTGCTTGTAATCGATCCAGGTTTGGATCACGTCCTGGGTGAATACGTCGCCTTTGAGCAGGAAGGCGTGATCCTTTTCCAGCGCCTCGAGGGATTCTTTGAGCGATCCGGGCGCGGTGGGAACGGCCTGGCTCTCCTCCGCGGACAGGCCGTAAATGTTCTTTTCCAGCGGCTTGCCCGGATCGATCTTGTTTTGGATGCCGTCGAGGCCGGCCATGACCATGGCGGCGAAGGCCAGGTACGGGTTGCAAGACGGGTCCGGCGTCCGGAATTCCAGGCGCTTGGCCTTGGGGGAAGGCGAATACATGGGGATGCGGATGGCCGCGGAGCGGTTGCGGGACGAATATGCGAATTTGTTGGGAGCCTCGAAACCCGGCACCAGGCGCTTATAGCTGTTCATGGTGGGATTGGTCAGGCCGCATAAGGCGGGCGCATGCTTGAGGATGCCCCCGATGTAATGCATGGCCATTGGGGACATGCCCGCATAAGCATCGCCGGCGAAGAGCGGCTTTTCGTCCTTCCACAGGGACTGGTGGGTATGCATGCCGCTGCCGTTGTCGCCGAACAGAGGCTTGGGCATGAACGTAGCCGTCATGTTGTGCTTCTTGGCGACGTTCTTCACGATATACTTGTACCACATCAGCCAGTCGGCCATTTTGGTCAAGGTGGTGAAGCGCATGTCGATCTCGTTCTGGCCAGCCGTGGCCACTTCATGGTGCAGGGTTTCGATGCGAATGCCCACCTTCTGCATGTCCATAACCATTTCCGCGCGCAAATCCTGCTGGGTATCCGAAGGCGGGACCGGGAAATAGCCTTCCTTGTTGCGGATCTTGTAGCCCAAATTGGGCTTTTCGTCCCGATCGGTGTTCCAGTTGCCTTCGTTGGAGTCGATTTCGACGAAGCTTATGTTCTGGGCATTCTTGTAGCGGATGCTGTTGAACACGAAGAACTCGGCCTCGGGGCCGAAATAGGCGGTGTCGGCGATGCCGGTGGATTTCACGTAGGCTTCGGCTTTCTTGGCGATGTGGCGGGGGTCGCGGGAGTAGTGTTTTCGCGTGATCGGATCCACCACGTCGCAAATCAGCACCAAGGTCGGATGCTGGTAATAAGGGTCGATCTGCGCGGTGGAGGGGTCAGGAAGAAGCAGCATGTCCGAATCGTTGATGGCCTGCCAGCCTCGGATGGACGAGCCGTCGAAGCCGTACCCTTCCTGGAACGTGTCCTCGCTGAACTCGGAAACGGGATGCGATACATGCTGCCACATTCCCGGGAAGTCGATGAAGCGGCAATCGATCATCTGGATGTTGTTCTTCTTCACGAATTCCATGATTTCCTTGGGGTTCATGCTTTCTCCTGGCTGTTTTATTTGAGGGTTTTACTTGAGGGTGAAGCGGGCTTTCGGAAAACCGGTTCCTAAGCT
>JBGPFT010000152.1:0-5761 GCA_041483475.1 Fibrobacteria bacterium
GTCGAACTCGCATTGCTTGAAGGGCGCCGCCACTTTGTTCTTCACCACTTTCACGCGGGTGCGGTTGCCGACCACTTCCTCGCCTTCTTTCAGCGAAGCCACGCGGCGGATGTCCAGGCGCACGGAGGCGTAGAACTTGAGGGCGTTACCGCCGGTGGTGGTTTCGGGATTGCCGAACATCACGCCAATTTTCATTCTTAATTGGTTGATGAAGATGAGGCAGCAATGCGTGCGGCTGAGAATGCCCGTCAGCTTGCGTAGCGCCTGCGACATGAGGCGCGCCTGCAGGCCCATGTGCGAGTCGCCCATTTCGCCGTTGATCTCGGCTTGCGGAACCAGCGCCGCCACCGAATCGATGACGATGATGTCCACCGCGCCGCTGCGCACCAAGGTCTCGCAAATGTCCAGGGCTTGTTCGCCGGTGTCGGGCTGCGACACCAACAGGTTGTCGATGTCCACGCCCAGCTTGCGGGCGTACAGAGCGTCGAAGGCGTGTTCGGCGTCGATGAAGGCCGCGATGCCGCCGACTTTTTGGGCCTCGGCGATGGCATGCAGCGCCAAGGTGGTTTTGCCCGACGACTCGGGGCCGTAAATCTCGATGATGCGGCCGCGCGGCAATCCGCCCACGCCCAGCGCCATGTCCAGCTGGATGCAACCCGTGCTCACTACCGGGATGTCGATGATCTCCTGCGACCCGAGGGCCATGATGGCTCCCTTGCCGTGGTTCTTTTCGATTAGGGCCACGGCGGTTTCCACCGCGCGCTTTTTGTTCGCGGCCTCTTCGGACACGGGTTGTTTCTTATTGGGGGTGTTGGCACTCATGCGTTCTCTCCTGTGAAATGATGATGCGGGATAATCTAATACGTACTGCTCAATTGTGCAATGCTTTTTTGGGCAGAATTTTCATACCTCATAAGTCCTTGATAATAAAGGATCTTAGCTGGTTCAAAGCCGTATACGCGCTGCGCCAACGGATGGATTTCCGATCTCCTTTGAACTGGAATCGGCGCGCCGTAGCGCCGCGAACGGATGCCGTGGCCACGTATACCAGTCCCACGGGTTTTTCCGGAGAACCGCCGTCGGGTCCTGCGATGCCGGTGATGGCCACCGCGTAATCGGATCCCGAAACCTCGCGGCATCCACGCGCCATCGCCAACGCCACGGCTTCGGATACGGCTCCATGCTGCGCCAAAAGATCCGCCGGTACTCCCAATAATTTCGTCTTCGCCGCATTCGCATAGGTGAGAAATCCCTGGCGAAATATTTCGGAGCTGCCGGGGGTTTCAGTGAGCAAATATCCCAGCGCTCCGCCGGTGCAGGATTCGGCGATGGACACCGTGGCTTTTTTGGCGCGCAACAATTTGAACACCGTTTCGGGCAGGGAAGACCCATCGCGATCCACGATGTTCTCCTCCGGCAACCGCGACAGCAAATCCTTCCAGGCCGCGTTCAGGTTTTTTTCCGCCGCCGCGATCTCGTCATTCGGCACGAAAGCTTCCAACGCAATGGCCACGCCCGGTTCCGAGGGCAGCGAAGAAAAACGGAAAGGCGCGGGAGGCGAAAAATCCCGCAGGTATTCGCGCTGGCGGCTTTCGGCCAGGCCGAAGGTGAAAACCCGGCGGCGCAACAGCGCCGCGTCGCGTCGCAATAGGGTAGGGCGGCAATGCGCGTCGAACATGGCCTTGAATTCGGAAGGCACGCCGGGAAAAGCGAAAGCCTTCGCTTCGCCGGCGTCGAATCCAAAACCGCAGGCCGTGCCCGCCGGATTCCGCAACGGCGTCGCTTTCTCCGGAATGAAAAGCTGGCTGCGCTGTCCCTCGGGAATGGCATCGGCCTTGGCCCCGATTCTTTCGGCCAGCCAAGCCGTCGCTTCCGGGCTATGCACGAGCTTGGTTCCCAGAAAAGCCGCCGCGGCCTCGCGCGTGAGATCGTCCGGAGTGGGACCCAGGCCTCCGGTGAGCAGCAGCATTTCGCAGCACGGCAAAGCCGTGTTTTCCCGCAAGGCCGAGACTATGGTTTCTTCCCGGTCGCCCACGGTGAGAGCGAAGGCCAGTTCATGGCCCAATTCATTGAGCCAGGAGGCCAAATCGAAGGCGTTGGTGTTGAGCGTCTTCCCGAGCAGGAGTTCGTCGCCGATGGTGATAAGGCCGACGCGCATGGGGGAAATATATTTCCCGTACCCGATGTCGTTCCCATGTTTCCCTCACCCCCCGACCCCCTCTCCATCCTTAAACGGATGGAGAGGGGGAGAAGAGACCCGGATCAGTTTGAAAACGCGTAGACCTTCCCATCTCCATGCGTTTAAGCATGGAGAGGGGCTAGGGGTGAGGGTGCTTCTCCTCCTCGCCCTCTCTACCCACGCCTCCGATCCACGCCCCAAATCCGGCATTCCGGCCATCGACTCCTTGCCGCTGCATGACTGGAACGTGGAAACGCCCCCGCTTTCCATCGCCAAAGCCGTGACCCTGTCCGCCTTCATCCCGGGAGGAGGCCAATTCTACGGACATCATCCCGTGCGCGGCAGCTTTCTCTTGGGGCTGGAATCCGTTTTGTTCGGATTGTCGCTGGCCACCTATTTCGGGGATTTGCCTCGCTGGGACAGGCAAATCAACGGTTATCTCGACTCGGCCGACGCCGCCGTGATAAGGATGGGTGATCCGGCGCAACGCATACAGGCCCAATTCGATCTTGAGCGCTGGACGGGTTTGGCCCGCGATCGATCCGCCGTGCGGCTGAAGCAAGCCGATCTCGCCAACTCGGAATTGGCCTGGGGAATAGGCTTGCATTTTTACGGCCTCACCGACGCCCTGGAAATAGCGCAGCAAAGCCGCGCAGGCGAAGCCCAAGTGCGATCGGTGCGGAAGGCCATGTTTTGCGGCATTTTCTTTCCCGGAGGCGGGCAAATCTACAACGGCCGCTACGGGAAATTCGGCATGCTGTGGATGGGCCTGGGGGCCGCCGCCTTGTCATCCTGGTCGCGGCAAAACGTGGTGGAATCGCTGAACCGTTCCGTGGCTACGGCCCGCGTCGAGGAAGTCCAGGGATTCGCCTCCGACCTCGACGAATTGGAACGGGATCGCACTTTGTTCCGCAAGCGACGCAACCAGTATTATTGGGGCATGGCCCTCTTTTATCTCTACGCGGTGCTGGACGGCATGGTGGATGCGGCCTTGTCGGATTTCGACAGCCCCAACCGCTATGCGCTGGGTCCCGGATCCGAACCGCTTTCCTTCGCGGCCCGGATCACTTTTTAGGCCGCCGTCGCTTCCTACATTTGCAACCCATGGCATTGCAGAGCATGACCGGATACGGCCGGGCCGAGAAATCCGAGGGCTCGCATACGGTCAGCGTGGAAATAAAATCGGTGAACAACCGTTTCCTGGAATTCCAATGCCGCGCCTCGCGCGAGCATCTCCATTTGGAACCCCTGTTGCGCAAGGAACTCGGAGCCTTCGTCGGCCGCGGGTCGGTGACTTGCATGGTGCAATACGAAGTCCACGGGACGGACAAGGCTTCGGTGGCGCTGAACGAACCCTTGTTCAAATCCTATGTGACTTTGGTGCAACGCATGGTGCGGGAATTGGAGCCGATGGGCCAGGTGAACGTGTCGGATCTGCTTAAGATCCCCGACATGGTCATCGCCCCCTCTTCCGAATCTCCGGAAGCCGTGGCCGGAAAAATCCTGCCGGTGTTCCGCCGCGCCTGCGAGGAGCTGGTGAAAATGCGCCGGCATGAAGGAGCCGAACTCGCCAAGGAATTGGAAAAGCGTATCGATCCGTTTTATCCGGCCCTGGATCGGGTGCAGGTTTTGGCTCCGACGCGGCAAATCGAATACGCGGCCAAGCTGCGCGAGCGCATGCGGGAATTGCTGGGCGGCCAGCCCGTAGCCGAGGATAGGTTGCTCACCGAGGTGGGTCTCATGGCCGAGCGGCTGGACATCACCGAGGAGATGGTGCGGCTGCGCGCGCATCTCGACCATTTCCGCGAAACCTTGCGCGATCACGCCTCGCCGGGAAAAAAGCTCGGATTTTTACAGCAGGAAATGCTGCGCGAAGTAAACACGCTGGGCAATAAAAGCCAACATCAGGAAATCCAGCAAATCGCGGTGGGCTGGAAGGAAGAACTGGAGATTATCCGGGAACAGTTGATGAACGTGGAGTGACCTCACCCCCGACCCCTCTCCACGCCTAAACGCGTAGAGAGGGGGGCCGTTCCCAGTCGCAACCTCTTTCTTAACCGAAACGTCGTACGGAAACAAAGAAATCATCCCTGTTGATCCCCCTCTCCATGCCTTTAAGCATGGAGAGGGGTTAGGGGTGAGGCTACGGGTGCATGACATGCGCCTTGATCTCCAGCGTGGTGCCGAACTCGGCCTTGAGCAGCCGCTGCACTTCTTCCAGGGTCAAGGGCGTGGTGATCAAATCGATTTCCAATTCGTGGGCCCGTTTCGCCACCTTGGGCGCGGGAATATGGCCGTTGGTGAAGAGCATGGCCACGATATCGACTTCCTCCGCCACCTGCATGAGCCGGGTATGCACGAGATTGGTCACGAGCAGGATGTTGGTGAAATCGTCGGTGAGCTCGTTGGGATCCGAACCCACGAAAGCCATGTCCACGGTGACATGCAAAAGATCCGGGGCGACGAGAGTCCCCTTGACCGTATCGATGATGGAGCGAAGATCGGCTTGCATAATGGCCCTGAAATGGGCCCGCGGCATTTCCGCCGTAGCGCCCTAAAGTATTAATCCTCTCTACCGGATGGTCAACCCCACTCCCAGGCCCGCCCGGGTAGAAAAGCTCTATACTTAATAGCGGTATATCCCTTGGCAACCCTCACTTTACCCGCTTCCGACGAGGAAAAGACCCAGCTCGGGGGCGCCTCCGAACAGAACTTCATCCGGCTGGAAAAAGCCTTCGGGGTTCGCCTGCTGACGCGGCAGCCCGGCATCACCATCCAGGCAGAGGATCAGGCCGCCATCGGTAGGGCCCGAAGCGCCCTGGAATGGATGCGGGACACGTTGAAATCCGGGCAGCAGCTTTCGGAGTTCTACTTGGACGAATTGACAACGCCTCCCCGCGCATCGGGAGGGAACGGCGATTTGGCGGCCGCTTTGGGCAAGCCGCTGCTCATCGACCGTTACGGGCATGCCATCCAGCCGAAGTCGCGGGGGCAGGCGCAATTCACCGAGCTGATCAAGGGGCATGACATCGTGTTCGCCGCCGGTCCGGCGGGTACCGGCAAAACCTTCCTGGCCGTGGCCATGGCGGTGCAGGCCCTGGAGAAGAAAATCGTGGAACGGGTCATGTTATGCCGTCCTGCGGTGGATTCGGGGGAAAGCCTCGGGTACCTTCCCGGCGTCATCAGCGAGAAAATCGCCCCCTATATGCAGCCCTTGTACGACTCCCTGAGCGTGATGCTCCCCGAGGACAAGCTGCGGGGATATTGGGATGCCAACGTCATCCAAATCGCGCCCCTGGCCTACATGCGCGGACGCACCTTGAGCCGCAGCTTCATCATCCTCGACGAGGCGCAAAACACCACGGTGCCGCAGATGAAGATGTTCCTGACGCGCGTCGGGGCGGGCAGCAAAACCGTGCTCACTGGCGACGAAACCCAGGTGGATTTGGACCGGGATGCGCGCTCCGGATTCGCCCATGCCCGCAAAATCCTCGCGGGCATCGAGGGGATAGCCCAAATCGAATTGGGGATCGAGGACGTGGTGCGTCACAGGTTGGTGCGCGAGGTGATCAAGGCCTATGA
>JBGPFT010000153.1:0-5733 GCA_041483475.1 Fibrobacteria bacterium
GCTGCGGCGCATCCCGCAGCATGTGCGCGCCCTCGGCTTCCTGGTCAAGCGCAGCTATCGACCGGAATGGGGCGACGACATCCGCTCCCATTTCTCCGTCGACGTGCTCGACGGGCGCCCGGGCCACGAGCTTCTGTTCCAACATCGCCGCCTGGTCAGCAGCTATCTCAAGGCCGGTTCGGACCCGGACGGAAGCTGGATGGTGTTCCGGCTGCGCACCGATTACGTGCCGGCCCGGAAAATCCAGGTGGAGGACGACATCACGGTGTCCGCCGTGATCCCCTCGCCCTTTGAAGGCGGGCAGGCGAGCTTCAAGTTCGTGGAGAACTGCGAGTACCGGTTGTTCCAACGCCCCGACGACGCCGTGGTGAAAGGGAAGGATAGCCAGGCCGAAGCCGATTTGGCGGCCCCGGCGCGCTTCGTCTCCAACTTCGAGCCCTTGACCTCGGCCGATGCGCAACGCATCCTGGAGCATACCATCGAGTTCGAGAAATTCACCGAACCCATGCGTATCCGTATCCAAAACGTAGCGAAGGCGGGCCGGGGCTATTTCGTATGCTCGAACTCTCCGCGCCGGATCCAAGGCAAGCCCACCGGCAACATGCGCTACCTCCAGGACCGCCCCGATTTGACGGACCCGCTGGAAACGCGCGCCGCCGAAATGGGCCTGCGCCTGCGCAGGAACCTAGGGCCGAACGATCCGGTGTGGACGCCGGTGCAGGCCGTGCTCATGGGGCGACGCAACAATCCGCCGGATCGGAAAGCGGGCATCAAGCCGCTGGCGGTGTACAACCCCCTCCATTACCAGGAACTGCCCGAGGCGTTCATGGATTTCATCGCCAGCCTTTCGGGCAAGTCGCCGTCCACCACGGGGGCCGGTTCCGAGGGCGCGCTCACCAAGGGTCCCTTCAACGCGCTGTGGGCGGTGCACGATTTGAACAATGCCCTGGTGTCCTACATCCTCACGGGCCTGCAAGTGTTCAGTACCCCCGCCGGATACGTCGGATCGAAGTACCGGGTCGATCACGACCTGAGCCTCCTGATCCCGGAGATCTGGGCGCGCCTGACTCCCGAGGAGCGCGACGCGCGCGCGCTCATGGAAAAAGGCTACCTGGAAAAAGTGGCCAATTTCAAATTCAATGGAAAAACCCTCGCCGCGCGGCGCTTGGGTTGGCGCATCAACGAGCATTTCCTGCACGCCTATTTCGGCCGGCTGTTCAACGATCCCACCGCCGTGTTTCCCGAGGACATGCTCCAACCCGAGAAGCAGAGCCTGCGCGATTTCGCCGACGGGGTAGCCAACATCGTGGAGGGCCACCGCCAGGCCGCTCAACTGTATTTCGACGACGGCAGTATCGCGGCGGCCTGTCCGCCGCTGCGGGTCCTGCTCCACATCATGACGCAGGGGGAATGCGACGGGCTTACCTTGGAATCCCGGGAATTCCGTTCCCTGTTCACCCGGGCGTCCCTGCTGAAGTCGACCTGGTACCGCGAACGCTTGGTGCGCCAGCAGCAACGGGAAGTTTCGCATTGGCAAAATCGCAGCGCCGATCTTAAGCGCTTCACTTCCCAGTCCCACAACCGCAAAATCTCCCAAGCCCTCCGCCTGCGGGAACGCCTGGAATTCGCCCGCAAACGGCTGCGCGAGGTTTCACAGCCGGGTTACGCGGAAAAACTGACGGGGACTTTGGGCGCCGACGCCATCCTGGAACCGGATTAATCGGCGCCTTCGTCCGGCACCGCGTCCGAATCCGGATCCACCGCGGTTGAATCCTTCTCGTCGGGCGGCGTGATTTTGGCCTCGGCGGAAACGCGGCTCAAAATGCGCGAGAGGGCGGCGGATTGGGAAACCGAAGTGTTATCGCGTCCGGACGTTGGCGCCCCCGACGTCCGGGGATTGCGCAAGGAAAGCCGCATGGAGACCAAGGAGTCGCCGTCGAAGAGACGTAAATCCGTGGGAAGGTATTTACCGCCCTCGAGGTGATAGTTCTCCATCTCAAGGGACTTGAGTCTTTTCCCATCCGCGTCGAAGAACACAACGCTTCGAAGCAAGGTCGGCCGCTTGCACAACGTCACCTCCAGCGATCCATACCGCGACTGCGGCGCGGGCTTGAGCAGCAGGTTGAAGGCGCAGGTGGAATCGGTCTCTCCGGTTTTTTTGCAGGACAGGAAATCCATCAGGTAACCGACCGGAAGCTTGAGCAAATCCTCATAGGTGAGCAGGGAACCGAAAGCCGGTTTCTTCAGGGAATGGAAAGGGATGCGCCGCAGACGCTCGGTTTTGCCGTCCTGCCACCATTGCTCCTGGCCGAAGTTCCGGCTCCACCATACGCGGGATTCATCGCGTCCTTCCAGGCCCAGGCGCCGCTCCCCGATGGGATCCTCAAAATCCAGCTTTCCCCGCAGGGAATCGGGTCCCCGCATGAAGGAGTTGCGCACGCAGAAAATCTCGGCGGAATACCCCCCCCGATAGGCGTTTTCCACCGCTTCGCGCAGCAGCGGATCCGTCGAATCTTGCGCCGGATTGATTTGCGCCAAGATCCGGGCGACAAAAACCAGGAGGACGGATAAACGGATGGGTGGCGCCTCTACTCGATGACCCGGATGTCGGGTTGGCCGCGCAGCACGCTGTTGCCTTCAAAAAGCCGCGCCGGGTCCACCTCGATCGGGTCGAGCCAGTCGCTTTCACGGATTTGTCCGCTTTGCCCGTAAGCACTGAGGGCGTTGCGGTAACACATTTTTTCCACGTCGGCGCGGGAAATTCCGTTCTCGAGCATAAGCTGCGCGGTTTTGGGAACGGCCTGGGGATCGCTGACGCCCCAATCCGCGCTGCTGTCCACGATGATGCGGGTGGATCCGTATTTCTTCGCCACCTCCACCATGCGCATGTTCCCCATCTTGGTCTTGGGGTAGATGGTGAAGGCACACCAGAAGCCGCGATCCAAGACCTCCTTGCAGGTTTCCTCGTTGTTGTGATCGATCACCACTTTGGAAGGCGGCAGACCGTGTTCCAGACAGACGTCCATGCTGCGGGAAGTCCCCACCTTCTTGTTGCGATGCGGAGTATGGATCATGACCGGCATGTCCATTTCCTTGGCCAGCTCAAGCTGCCGCCGGAAATATTTCTCCTCGGCCGGCGTGATCTCGTCGTAGCCGATTTCGCCGATGGCCACGACGCCCTCCTTGCCCGCGAAGCGCGGAATCACCTCCAGCACCTGTTCGGCCAGGGCCTCGTTATTGGCCTCCTTGGAGTTGAGGCCGATGGTGCAATAATGCCGGATGCCGAATTGCGAGGCCCGGAACCGCTCCCATCCCAGCAGGGAGGCGAAATAATCCGTGAAGGTCCCCACCGTGGTGCGCGGCTGCCCCACCCAGAAAGCCGGCTCGATGACGGCCACCACTCCGGCGGCGCGCATGGCTTGGTAATCGTCGGTGGTGCGCGACACCATGTGGATATGCGGGTCGATGATTAAAAGCGGTTTATCGCCCATGATTTTCATTCTCCTAAAATCAAGGTTTTGGTTTCGGGTCCGAATTCTCCGGCGAAAGGCGCAACGCAGCGCCAGGCTTCGGGCGAAAGGAAGCGCTTGGCCGCCTTCCGTTCCTTGGCCAAATCCACGATCATCCCGGCCAGAGCCGGATTGACGCGGCGATCCAATCCGATGATGGTCCCCAGCGGCAAATCCACGAACAGGCATTTCACCACCATCTGGTTCCAGGCGATCTCGTCGCAATGTTCCGCCGGGTATGGATTGCGCTGCGACATGGCGGCGAATACGTCGCGCATGTTGCTGCGAATGGCCTCGCGGGCCAAGTGCATGAGCGCCTGGGCGTCCGGCAGGAGAAACAAGGCGCGCACCAGGGCCACATGCTCCCCGAGATCGGCGCTTTGATGCAGCCGAAGCACGGTTTCCACGGCCATGGGGCCGGGGGGCAGGCTCAGGAGCACGGCCGCGCGCGCGGCGTCGCTCCGGGACCAATCCGAAAGATCCCAGCCGGGGTGGGCGGAAACGGCCGCGGCCTGCTCGGCGGGGGAAGGGGCGAAGGGTGCCTTCCCCGCATGGCGCAGCGCCTGGCCGAAGGCCAGGAAGAAAGTTTTGTCCGGCGCGCCGCCGGAAATTTGATCGCAGCGCTCCTTGAGCCAGTCGAACGCGGCCGGAGTCAGCCTGCGTCCGAGCCAATCCAACAATAGGGTGCGGGGGGCCATCGGAGTAAATATATTCGGTTCATGGACGGCTCCGGCGGAGCCGGTCGCTCCTAAGATGGCCGCATTCCCCCATTCCCAACCCCTGCGCATCATCGCCTTCGGCGCGCATCCGGACGATTGCGAATTGCGCGCCGCCGGCGTCGCCTCCCAATGGACCGCCGCCGGCCACCACGTGAAGTTCGTCTCGTTGACCAACGGCGACGTGGGGCATTTCGCCATGCACGGCGCGCCGTTGGCGCGGCGCAGGAAAGCCGAGGTGGAAACCTGCGCCCGGATTCTGGGAATCCAAACTGAAGTGCTGGACATTCCCGACGGAACGCTTCTGCCCTCCCTGGAAAACCGGGAAACCGTGGCGCGCCTCATCCGCTCCTGGCAGGCCGACATCGTGCTGTTCCACCGCCCGAACGATTACCATCCGGATCACCGCTATGCCGGCGTACTGGTCCAGGACGCGGCCGTGCTGGTGGCGGCGCCGTTCTACGTGCCCGACACCCCGCCGGTGGCTCGCAATCCGGTCCTACTTTATTACTACGACGGCTTCCGGAAGCCCTGCCCCTTCGAGCCCAGCGTGGTGGTAGGGATCGACGCGGTGGCGGAAAAGAAATGGGCCTGCATCGCGGCCATGCCTTCCCAATTCGCCGACCCGGATTCGTGGTTGGGACGCTATTTGCCCGGAGTGCCCCAGGACGAGGCCGGCCGGAAGGAATATTTGCTCGAATTTTTCCGGCAGCAGGACAGGGACATCGCCGACCGCTATCGCGATCGGCTCATCGCCGCCTACGGCGAAAGGGGGCGCGGCATCCGGTTCGCCGAGGCCTTCGAGCTATGTGAATACGGAAGCCAGCCCCCTCCCGGGGAATTGCAGGCCATGATCCCGGGCCTGGCTTAGCCCACTGATTTTCCCTTCTTCGTATGTTACTACCCCTTGAATTGAAGGGATTTCGCGAAGGATTGGAGCGCTAACCCGCCTCAAGGAACGGGACTGGAAATCGGCTTGCGGTATCACATATCGAAAAACCTCCGCGGACGGCGTGGCCGGATGGCGGGGGTGTTTTATGCCCTGTCCTGGCTCGGACTTTGCCTATGGTCCCACGCCGGCGCCGTGTACCAGGAAACCACCGAGTACTTCCCCGTGCCCGAGGCCGCGCGGCCGCTGGAAGGCCTGTTGCCCGCCAAGGGGTTGGAGCCGGATCCGCCCCGGGGCCTTTTGCAAATCAACAGCGCCTACCTGAAGCGCCGGCACAATGTCGATTTCGACACCCGCGAGGTGGAAATCGTCGAATACGTGCGCGTGGGATCCGAGGGCGTACCCGGCGCGGACTCCACGGCCCGATGGCAGGCCTATTACCGCGAGCTGAACGCCTATTCCACCGACATGCACGACCTGCTCTTGCGCAAGCGCTGGCTGCTGGAATTCATGGGCCACGACGAGGAATCGCCGGGAGGCGCGCCCGGCGCTTTCGTCTTCGACCTGCCCTTCCGCGTACCCGACTGGATGCGGCGCGTGGGCGTGGACAAGCCCAAGC
>JBGPFT010000154.1:0-5722 GCA_041483475.1 Fibrobacteria bacterium
ATCTGCGCATCTCCAATTTCCTCCTCTGGCAAATCGCCTATACCGAGATCTATGTCACCCAAACCCTCTGGCCCGACTTCGGGAAAGAGGATTTGGCGCAGGCCATCGAAGCTTATCACGGGCGCCAGCGCCGCTTCGGCAAGGTGGAAGCCTGATGCCGCCGCTCGCCGTCCGCATCTTTTCCGCCGCCGTACTTCTGGCTGTCGGATTTTCGGCCATCTTGCTGGACTTCCGCACGCGCTGGCTCGCCATCGCCCTGGTGCTGGTAACCGGGGCTTGGGAATTGTCCCGAATGGTGGATCGGAAATATGGCGCTCCCCGTCTGGCTTGGTTGGCCGCGCTGTCCGCCATGGGATTCTGCCTCCCCTATTACCCGAATTCCACGTTGTCCGCGCTTTGGCCCTGGGCGGTGGCCATCGCTTCGCTGGCCGCCTATGCCCTGCTCGGTTTCCGCAAGCTCGATATCGTTGCCATGGCTCCATGGGTGCTGATGAATGCCTTCGTCTGCGGCTATCTGGGACTTTGGGGTGCCAGGGTTTTCTATCTCACTCGCTCGGAACTCGGCTGGCGGGGCATCGGACCCCTGGCCTACACCATCCTTTGCGTCGCAGCCGCAGATACAGGAGCCTATGCGGTGGGTCGCATGCTGGGACGCCGAAAACTTTGTCCCACCATCAGCTCAGGAAAATCCGTCGAGGGCGCGATCGGGGGCACCGCAATCACCATGCTGGTTTCAGCGGGCATCGCTACAAAGCTGGTCGGATTGACGATGGGACGGGCTTTGGTTCTGGGCGCGGTGTTGGCAGCGGCCTCCATCGTCGGCGATCTCTTCATTTCCGCGCTCAAGCGCCATGCCGGAGTCAAGGACACCTCGCGGCTAATCCCCGGGCACGGAGGCGTGATGGATCGCTTCGACGCCCTCGTCTTCGCGGCTCCTATCGCTTGGCTCGGATTGAAACTGCTTTCCTCACCTTTACCCCCTCTCCATGTCCCTTAAAAACATCGCCCTGCTCGGCGCCACGGGATCCATCGGGTCCTCCACGCTCAAGGTACTGCGGCGCCATCCCGACCGCTTCCGCATCGCGGGCGCCGCGGTGGGAAAGCAATGGGAAAAACTGCTCCCCATCTTGGAGGAGTTCCACATCCCCGTCGCGGCCGCGTATGACCCGGATGCCGCCGAAGCCTTGTCCAAAAAATTCCAGGGCAAAGTTCTCTCCGGCATGGAAGGCCTGCTCGCCCTCGTCTCGGATCCCGGCGTGGACTATGTCCTGAACGGGCTGGTGGGGGCCATCGGCTGCCGCCCCACCTTGGAGGCCATCCGGCACGACAAACCGGTGGGCTTGGCCAACAAGGAAACCATGGTCATGGCCGGCCCTTTGATCAACGCCGCGTTGAAGCGGCATCCGAAAAGCGCCGTCATCCCCATCGACTCGGAGCATTCGGCCGTGTTCCAATGCCTGGCCGGGAGGCCGCCGGAGGAAATAGAAGGCATCGAACTCACGGCCTCGGGAGGTCCCTTCCGCGAATGGCCGAAGGAAAAATTCGCCGCCATCACCAAGGCCGACGCCTTGAAGCACCCCACCTGGGTGATGGGCGAAAAAATCACCGTCGACTCCGCCACCTTGATGAACAAGGGGCTTGAGGTCATCGAGGCCCATTACCTCTTCGGCGTGGGCTTCGACCGCGTGCGGGTGGTCATCCATCCCAAATCCATCGTGCATTCCTTCGTGCAATTCCGCGACGGCTCCCTGATGGCCCAACTTGGCAGCCCCGACATGCAATTGCCCATCCTGTACGCCTTGGTCCATCCCGAACGCCTGCCGCTGGACGTGCCGAGACTGAACCTGGGCGAAATCGGCAAACTCGAGTTCTTCGCGCCCGACACGGAAAAATTCCCCTGCCTGCGGCTGGCCTACGAGGCCGGAAGGCGGGGCGGCGCGGCCCCCGCCGTGCTCAACGCCGCCAACGAAATCGCGGTGGCCCTGTTCCTGGAGGAAAAAATCCGCTTTACCGATATTCCCCGCATCCTGGAAAAGGTGCTGGAACGCTCCCCGGCCGGGTCGGTGGACACCCTCGATCAAATCCTGGCCGCCGACGCCTGGGCCCGCGCGGAGGCGCGCGCGGTCGCCGGGGTTTGATTCCCCCTTAGCTATTTTTGGACCGCATGGAAAAACTCGCGGTGGTGGATTTCGGCGGGCAATACACCCATCTCATCGCCCGCCGCATCCGCCAATTGGGGGTGTATTCCGAAGTCGTACCCGCACAGATCAAACCGGAAGAGTTGAAAGAGTGCAAGGGCATCATCCTTTCCGGCGGACCTTCCTCGGTTTACGACGAGGGCGCCCCGGGTTGCGATCCGACTTTATTGCGCGCCGGTTTCCCCATTTTAGGGCTGTGCTACGGGCATCAACTGCTCTCGCGCTCGCTGGGCGGGGAAGTCAAGCGCGGCCAAGTGCATGAATTCGGGCCCGCTTTACTGCGTCCCAATCCCGGCCACCCTTTGTTCCGCGACATCTCCCCGGAAACCGAAGTGTGGATGAGCCACGGCGACGAGGTGGCCCGCCTGCCCAAGGGATTCCACGACATCGGTTCCACCCCGGATTGCGCCCATGCCGCGGTGGCCGATGACACCAAGAGGCTGTTCGGCCTCCAATTCCACCCCGAAGTGGCGCATACGCGCGAAGGTAACGTCATGCTCCGGAACTTTCTGGAGATTTGCGGCTGCCGCTATGGGTGGAGCATGGGCCGGCATCTGCACGCGCTGGAGGCGCAGATTCGCAAGCAATGCGAGGGCAAGAAGATCTTTCTATTGGTCAGCGGCGGGGTGGATTCCACCGTGGCCTTCGAACTTTTGAACCGCTCCCTGGGACGCGAGCGCGTGCTGGGCCTGCATATCGACAACGGCCTCATGCGCAAAGGCGAAAGCGCCGAGGTATTGGAATTCATGCACGGACAGGGATTCCTCAATCTTAAAGTCAAGGACGCGTCGAAACTCTTCCTTTCGGAATTGCGCGGCGTGCATGCGCCCGAGGCGAAACGCAAAATCATCGGCGAAACCTTTCTCCGGGCCAAGGACGAAGCCGCGGCGGAACTCAAACTCGACCCCGGGGAATGGATGCTGGCCCAAGGCACCATTTACCCGGACACCATCGAAAGCGGCGGAACGAAACACGCCGCCGTGATCAAAACCCATCACAACCGCGTGCAGGGAATCCTGGATCTCATGGCCCAGGGCAAGGTGGTCGAACCCTTGGCCGAACTGTACAAGGACGAGGTGCGCGAACTGGGAAAAACCCTGGGCATCCCCGTCCACCTTTTGAACCGTCATCCCTTCCCCGGTCCCGGCCTTGGGGTGCGGCTGCTTTGCGGAGACGGAAAGGCGGAGGCCATAGCCCCGACGGCGGCGGAAAAAGCCCGCGTCTGCCTGCAGGCTCGCGGCCTCGCGGGCGAAATATTGCCGGTGAAAAGCGTGGGAGTGCAAGGGGACGCGCGCACCTATGCCCACCCCTGCCTGATCCGCGGAACGCGCGACTGGCGCTGGGCCGATGCCGCGGCCACCGAGCTGCTGAACCGCGTGCGCGAAGTCAACCGCGTCGTGCTTGAAGTCCACGCCTTGCCGGGCTCCTATGCGCCTGCGGCGGCCGAATGTTCCCGCGCGCGCCTAGACCTGCTCCGCGAGCTGGACGCCCTGGGTACCGAAGCGCTGCGGCGTTCCGGACTTTACGACGCGGTATGGCAGATGCCGGTGGTGCTTTTGCCGCTGTCCAAGGGGGAAAAGCCCGCGGTGGTGCTGCGCCCCGTGTCGTCGAACGAAGCCATGACGGCGCGCTTCGCCGAACTCCCCTTTCCGTGGCTGGATTCCCTGTGGGAGGAATTGCGGCGGGCGGGCGCGGGCGCGCTGCTTTACGACGTCACCCATAAGCCTCCCGGCACCATCGAATGGGAATGATCCCTCGGCCCGGCTCGGGAACCTCCCCTCGACTTGGCTCGGGGACCGCCCGGCGGGAGAAGGCCGTGCTGGTGGGAGTGGCGCTGCGCGATACTTCGCTCAAGCGGGCCCAGGAACATTTGGCGGAATTGGGCCGGCTCGCCGACACCGCCGGGGCGGAAGTGGTGGATCAGGTATTGCAGCGCCGCGCGGCTTTCGACTCCTCCACCATGGTGGGCGAAGGCAAGGCGCGTGAAATCGAGGTGTTGATCCAAAAACACCAGGCCGACCTCGTCATCTTCGACGAGGATCTGTCGGGATCCCAGGCGAAGAACCTGGAGGCCATCATCCACGCCAAGGTGCTGGATCGCAGCGGCGTCATCCTCGACATCTTCGCGCGCCATGCCAAGACCGCCGAAGCCAAAATCCAGGTCGAGATGGCCCAACTCAAATACCTGCTTCCGCGCCTGACGCGCGCCTGGACCCATCTTTCGCGCCAAGTCGGAGGCATCGGCACGCGCGGCCCCGGTGAAACCCAGCTCGAGGTGGATCGCCGCAACATCCGCAAGCGCATCTCCGCCCTCAAGGGAAAACTGGAAAAGGTGGAGGGTATCCGCGCCTCGCAGCGGGAGCGGCGCGGCGGCGCTTTCCACGCGGCCTTGGTGGGCTACACCAACGCCGGCAAATCCACTTTGATGAACGCCTTGACCCAGGCCGGCGTCACCGCCGTCGATCGGCTCTTCGCCACCTTGGATCCCACCACGCGCAAGCTTTGGCTGGGTCCGCGACGCGAAGCCACGCTTTCCGACACGGTGGGATTCATCCGTAAATTGCCCGTGGATTTGATCGCGTCTTTCCGCAGCACCTTGGCCGTGGCGGCACAGGCCACCGTTATCCTCAATGTCGTGGACACATCCTCGGAAGAGTTTCCGGAGCAGATGGAAATCACGGCGCGCATCCTGGCCGAACTCGGAGCCATGGAGGCCCAACGCATCACCGTCTTCAACAAAATCGATTTGCTGGAGGACGTGCGGCTGCATTTCCTTCGGGAGCATTACCCGGAGGCGGTTTTCCTCTCCGCCGAAAAACAAACCGGCCTGGACTCCCTGCGGGAACGCCTGCGCGCCGCGCAGGATCGCGCCGCCTTCGCGAACTCCCACCCGGAGTTCTCCCCACCCGACGGCGTCGAAGTTTGACCGGCGCGCCCACCGTGCAGCTTAAAACCGCCCTCACCCCCGAATACCTGGCCCGCATCCTGAGCCTGAGGCTCCGGGCCAAGGCAGTGCTGGAGGGTGCGCTGGCCGGATGGCACCGTTCCCCTTTCCATGGGTATTCCTCCGAGTTTTCGCAGTACAAGGGTTACGCCCCCGGCGACGACATCAAGCGCCTGGATTGGAGGGTGTACGGCCGCCGCGATCAAGCGGTGATCCGGCAATACCGCGATGAAACCAACGCCTCGGTATTTCTCGCCGTCGACACGTCGGCGTCCATGGGCTATGGCGAGGGCTTCACCAAGCTGGAATTCGCCGCTGTGCTGGCGGCCTCGCTGGCCCTGCTCGCGGAAAGACAACGGGATGCCGTGTCCCTGGCGTTGGGGGGAAGCGGGATGAGCGAATTCCTGCCTCCGGAAACCGGGCCGCTGCGCATACGCGAAGTGTTGCACCGATTGGAAGGATTGAAAGCCGAAGGGCGCACTGACCTCGAAAATCTGGGCGCGGAGTTCGCTCCCCGCATCGCGGGCCAGGGCTTCGTTTTTCTTTTCACCGATCTGTGGCAGGACCCCAAGGCCATCGC
>JBGPFT010000155.1:0-5683 GCA_041483475.1 Fibrobacteria bacterium
CCCCTTTCCATTCCAGGGCCGCAGCTGCGGTGAGGATTTTGATCAGGGACGCGGCGGGATACCCGGATTCCAGGGCCAGGCGGGGACTGGAGCGGGATCCGCTGGAATCCCTTTCCGCCAAGGCCCGCATGATTCCCGTCCGCAAATCGCATACGGCGAGTACTGCCCCGTCCGGCCGGTACTGTGCCAAATAACGGGATGCCCTGGATTGGAGCAAAGTGTCGGCGGCATAACAGGTCGTCCACAGCCGGCCTTGCCAGGAAACCGTGTCCTGGGCGGGGAAATTCCTGGGGACCGGCGGAGTGAAAGCCGAAGTCGGCAAAGTCTTCGCCGGGAACGAAACCGGAATCGGCCCTTTGTTTTTATGCCCGGAGAAAAGAAAAAAACCGATGACGGCGACGCCCGCCAACGGCCAACGCAGTTTGAGGCGGAAGCGCATTCCCGGGTCAAGCCGGCCGGATGGAGGTGGGGGGCCGGAAAATGTTCTCCCGGTAATAGCGCAACTCCGCCAGGGACTCGCGGATATCGCTCAAGGCCAGATGGGTTTCGGTTTTCTGAAAAGGGGGCAAGGCGGGATACCAGTTCAAGGCCAGCAATTTGACGGAACTGACGTCCACGATGCGGTAATGGAAGAAGCGCTCCAGCCGGGGCATGTGCCGCGCGAGGAAGCGTCGATCCTGCCAGATCGAATTTCCGCATAGGGGAGCCTTGCCCGCTTGCACATGCGCGGCCAGGAATTCCAAGGTCCGGGTTTCCGCGGAAGCCGTGTCCACCGGCGATTGGCGCACGCGATCGGCAAGGCCGGATTTCCCATGCTGGGTTTTGTTCCAATCGTCCATGCGCGCCAGCGCGGCCTCATCCTGATGGACGGCGAACGCCGGGCCTTCCGCCAGGAGGTTCAAATCGGTGTTGGTGACGGCGGTGGCGATTTCAATGATCACGTCGGTATCGGGATCGAGGCCCGTCATTTCCAGATCGAGCCAGACCAGGCGGGGTTCCATGCCGTAGCTGTTTCCTATTATTTCTTGAATACAGCCGTAAAGTTAGAAACGCGGAGGTTTGTTTGACGGAAGGGCAAAGGCAAGTCGTCATCACGGGCATGGGCGTCGTCAGCCCCTTGGGCTTCGACGTGGAGACGTATTTCGCCAACCTCGTCGCCGGAAAAAACGGCATCGGTCCCATCGTGCGCTTCGACGTTTCGGAGTATTCGGTGCGGTTCGCCGGCGAGGTCCGCGGTTTTGATCCGACCGTATGCTTCGATCCGAAGGAAGCGCAACGCACCAGCCGATATATTCAATACCTCATGCATGCGGCGCTGCAGGCCGTGAAGCAGGCGGGCTTCGATCAAAGTCCGCCGCGCCTGAACCGGGCCGGGGTCATTTTGGGATCGGGCATGGGCGGCATCGAGGTGTTCACCGAGAACGCCCAACTTCTGGGAAACAAGGGGCCCAAGCGGGTATCGCCTTTTTTCATTCCGATGGCCATCACCAACATGGGCGCCGGGATGGTGGCCATGCGCCTGGGTTGGCGCGGTCCCAATTGGAGCGTCACCTCGGCCTGCACTACGGCCAACCATGCTTTGGCCACGGCTGCGGATCAAATCCGCCTGGGCCGGGCCGACGTCATGCTGGCGGGAGGGGCGGAGGAGTCGGTGTGCCCCGCTTCGTTGGCCGGCTTCAGCAACATGCGGGCGTTGTCGCGCCGCAACGAAGCTCCGGAAAAAGCCTCGCGGCCTTTCGACAAGGGGCGCGACGGCTTCGTGCTGGGCGAGGGCGGCGGCGTTCTGGTGCTGGAGGCGCGGGAGCATGCCGAGGCGCGCGGTGCGAAAATCCTCGGGACGTTGCGCGGTTACGGGATGAGCTGCGACGCCTACCATATGTCGGCGCCCCTGGAAAGCGGCGAAGCCGTGGCCCAGGCTATCGAACACGCCTTGGCCGACGCGGAAGTGGCCAAGGAGGAAGTGGGCGTGGTGAACGCGCATGCGACCTCAACACCTCTGGGCGACGTGGCGGAGATAAAGGCGCTGGGCATGGTATTCGGCGATCATCTGAACCGCATGAAGGTGCACAGCACCAAATCCATGATCGGCCATTTACTGGGCGGCACTTCGGCGGTGGAGGCTATCGCCTTGGTGATGACCTTAAACACGGGCAAGGTTCATCCGACCTTGAACGTCGACGATCAGGATCCGCTTTGTCCGGTGGATTGCTCCCCGAATGTTGCCTCAACCACATCGACTCGCATCGGCATCAGCAACAGTTTCGGCTTCGGCGGCCATAACAGCTGCGTGGTGATTGAGAAGGGTTAGCCTCACCCCCGACCCACGCTTAAACGCGTAGAGAGGGGGGCCGTTCCAGGCAGATGTTTCTTTCAGAACTTAGGGAGATTGAGAAACTCGGATTTTTCCCTTAAAATTTTTGCAAAGAAAGAAGTTGAAATAGGGGAACGTCCCCCCTCTCTCACTACTGTGGGAGAGGGGCTGGGGGTGAGGGTGGGGGGATTAACCCACCAAAGTCTTGCCGGTAGACTTCAAATCGTCGCAGGCTTCCACAACGCGCGCGGCCATGCTCTTTTCCCCGAGCTTGAGGAAGGCGCGCGGATCATAGGCTTTCTTATTGCCCACTTCGCCGTCGATCTTGAGCACCCCGTCGTAATTCTTGAACATGTGATCCGCGATGGGGCGGGTGAAGGCGTATTGCGTGTCGGTGTCGACGTTCATCTTGATCACGCCGTATTCCAGGGTTTCGTGGATTTCCTCCTTGCTGGATCCGGATCCCCCGTGGAAGACGAGATCGAAACGGGCATTGTGCTTGGCCTTGAGCGCGTCCTGGCCATGCTTCAGGATCTCCGGCTTGAGCTTCACGTTGCCGGGTTTGTACACGCCGTGCACGTTGCCGAAGGTGGCTGCGAACATGTAGCGGCCGCCTTTGATCTGGGAGAGAGCCTCGTAAACGCCGATCATGTCTTCGGGAGTGGTATACAGCTTCGCGGCGGGAGCGCCTTCGTGGCTGACCCCGTCCTCCTCGCCGCCGACCACGCCCGCTTCGACTTCAAGGATGATTTCGCATTTCGCGCACAGGGCCATCAATTCCTTGGCGATTTTCATGTTGTCGTTGAGCGGCAGTTCCGAGCCGTCGTACATATGGCTGTTGAACAGGTTTTTCCCGCCCTGGGCCCGGCGTTTTTCGGTTTCGGCGATCAGAGGCTTCAGAAAGGTGTCGACTTTCTTGGGTTGGCAATGATCGGTGTGCAAGGCGATGTATACCGGGTATTTCTCCGCCATGAGTCGCACGTGGTTGGCCAGGGAAATGGCGCCCAGCACCATGTCCTTGACCTTGGTCCCCGAGGCATGCTCGCCGCCGCCGGTGCTGACCTGGATGATGCCGTCGGACTTGGCTTCGGCGAAACCCGCCAGGGCCGCGTTGGCGGTTTCCAGGCTGGAAACGTTGATGGCGGGATAGGCGTATTTGTTCTTGTTGGCGGTGTCCAGCATGCGGCAATAGGTTTTATAGTCGACGACGGGCATAGGGCTCCTTCAGGGTTGGAACGGGCGTCAAATCTAGTTCCGGCGGGATTGGCGTTCAATCCTTAATATGTTTTGAAAATGGCAGAAGGCGCCGCTCCGGAACCGAAAGTGGGCTCCACCCGGGAAAATCCCAGCACTGTCACCAAATACAATCAAAGTGTTGAGCGAAAATTCAAGGAATTCCCCCCGGTTTGGGTCAAGGGCGTGATTACCCAACCAAAACCGTATGGTCGTAATGTTTATTTCTCGCTCGGTGAATACGAGGAGGGCAACACCACCCCAAAAGCGGTACTTGACGTTTTTATGTGGACTTCGCAACTCAATGATTTTAACGCTCGCTTCGCTTTGCTGCCCAAGCCTTTCGTGTTGAGCGAGGGGTTGAAAGTATCCTTTCTGCTTGAGGCCAACTTTTACGTACCCAAGGGGCGATTCCAGCCGCGCGTCAGGGACGTAGATGAGATGTTCACTTTGGGCGAGTTGGGGCGTACCCGGCAAAAAACCTTGGAGCGTTTGCAAAAGGAAGGATTGCTGGATCGGAATAAAAAACTTTTAATGGTCGAGGTTCCTTTGCGAATTGGCCTAATCACAGCTCCTCGTTCTGCAGCCTACCAGGATTTCACCACAGTGTTGCTGCAATCCGGTTTTGCGTTTGAGATTTTCTTTGTCCCTGTTCCCGTGGGTGGGCCAGATACTGAGGATAGTGTTGCAAACGCTATCGGTTCTTTGATGAAGATCCCGCTTGAGGCCGTTTGCATCGTGCGGGGCGGAGGCTCGAAAACCGACCTCGTGTTCTTCGACTCCGAGAAGATTTGCCGGGCCATAGCCCTTTGCCCCGTTCCCGTGCTCACCGGCATCGGGCATGAAATCGATCGATCGCTGGCCGACATGGTGGCGCATGCCGATCTCATCACGCCCACCGATTGCGCCAAATTCCTGGAAGGAAGGGCCTCCGACGCCTGGTCAGATTTGCGCCGCCGCGCCGCCAGCCTGCGGGAAACATGGCAACTGGTGTATCAGGAATGCGGCTATGACGCCATCCGTAAGGCGCAAGGTTTGCGGGGCGCCTGGGAAGGCCGGGCGCGCCGGGAGGCTTTGCGTCAGTCGCATGCCGGCAAAGGCATCGCGGCGGGAACCCGGCGGCTATTGCGCAGCGCTTCGGAAAAACTGGTTCTGAATCACACGGGGCTTATGCGGGGGCCGTTCAAGATTTCCAGGTTGGAGGATCAGGCCTTGGATTTCAAGGGCAAGCTGATACAGGGCGCTGATCCGGCCGTGCTGTTGCGCCGGGGATTCGCCTTGGTTTATTCCGGAGCAGGAAAATGGATTGGAACGGCGGAGTGCCTGAAAACGGGTGATGAAATGCGCACCCGGTTCGCGGACGGGGAAGTGCGCAGCCGGGTGAGCGGCAAGGAGATGAAATGAAAAAATCGGAAGAGTTGAACTATACCGACGCCGTCAAACGCCTCGATGCCATTTTGGAAGGCATCGACCAAAGCCGTGTTCCCATCGACGTGCTGGCCGAACGCGTGGTGGAAGCCGCCGCTTTGCTAAAACGTTGCAAAGCGTTGTTGACTGAAACCGAGGCTAAGGTGAAGGACGTGCTGGAGGGATTGGAAAAGGATTTCGGCGACGAGGCGGAATCGGAGAATTAGGTTTTGCGGCGTCCCCGCATCGCCACCGCCTGATCTGCGGCCATCAGTAACTCGGGTGTTTAGTGAATTTCGCCGACGTTATTTCTTCACGAATAGATTTACCGGTATTTGACCCCCCCTGAGGTTTCCGCGCTAGATTACGCTTGTCACGGTTTTAAAAAGGTGGGGGCATGAAAAATCTGATTTCGGCGATATTGGCAACTGTAGTATTAGGGATGTGGGGACAATCTTTTGGGAAAAGCACCCGAATCGACGGCAGAATCGGCGGCAAATTTATGTTGCACGGGAATAAGAAACCGCCGGTGCATTGCAAGGATGGACATCCTAGCCATAAGTGTCCACCGAGTAATACCACCACCAGTTTTCTTGGATCGATTCCGTACCTGGGGCGGGAGCGTCCGATATACGTTGATGTCGACACAGTTACCGGTGAGATCGAGAAGTATTTGCTGATAGGACAAAACCGACGCATTGAACTGTCCCAGTATTTTCAAAGCCTCAATCA
>JBGPFT010000156.1:0-5669 GCA_041483475.1 Fibrobacteria bacterium
AGAAGGGGGCCCGTGGGGGAAACATGGTTTCCCCCACGGGAGCGAGACAAAGTCGAGCGACGCTCATGCCGCCTCCTTGGTCGTCAAATGGTCGAGGACCGCGCGGTTAAAGGGGCCGGCCTGCTCGACGTTGAGCAGGTGCGCCGCCTCCGGCAGGACGGTCAACCGCGCGCCGGGGATGCCGTCCGCGATCAGCTGGGCCTGGTCGGGCGGCGTCGCCGGATCGTCGCTCCCGACCAGCACGAGGGTGGGCGCCGACACCGAGCCGAGCCGCCCGCGGAAGTCCCAGGCTGCGAGCGCGTCGCAGCAGGCCGCATACCCCTCGGCCGGTGTGTCGACGAGCCCCGCACGGAAGGGCGCGGAACCGAAGCCGTTCCGGCTTTCCGGGAAACCGCCGCCGAAACCAAGGAGTTGGCGGCCCAGGATACCGCCACTTTGGCGGCGGCCCGGGATACGGCTGCCATGGGGCGGGACAGCGCCATTTTGCGCGCGGCCGCGGAAACCAGCTCCATACCCTCGCCTGGAAAGGATTCCACCGTCATGCCCTGGGCGGAGTCCTCGGAAACCGGTTTGACGGCCATCGCGCATGCGGCCACGCGGGAATTGGCCGCGTCTTCCTCAGCGCCGGGAACGGAATCGGCTCCCGTTGCCAAGCCTTCTCCCGTCGAGCCGAAAACCGAGACCGTGCTGTTTGCTTCCGGGGGGGAATCGAAAACCGGCGGGGAGGAAGAGGAAGAAGCGGAACCCATCCCTACATATATCTGGATCTTAATCGGCGGTTTGGCTTTGGCGCTATGCGTGCTGGCGGCCATGCTGGGAATTCCTCAGTGACCTCACCCCCCGACCCTCTCTGGTGAGGACTTTTGATCATTCGTCTACCCGGAGCCGCTTCCCTCCAGCACGGCGAGACGCGCGTTTTCGACGTCCCTTCCAGATACGGGGGTTTGCAGGGATTCGCCATCCGCTTCGGCGCGGGGACCTTCGCTTATCTGAATCAATGCCGGCATTGGTCAGTTCCCTTGGATATCGGAGACGAAGATTTTTACCACGAAGCCATCGATCGCATCCGCTGCAAAAACCATGGGGCGATCTATCATCCCGAAACCGGTGTTTGCGAGGCCGGACCCTGCGTCCACGCGCGGCTCGATTCCTTTCCCGTGATTTTGCAGGGCGGAGATTTGTGGGTGACGGTGCCGGATCCGGCGACCTGAAAACTTATCGCCCGTCCACCGTATTCGGGGCGCCGCGATTCAGCCATTGCAGCAAGGTATCCCGCTCCGCCCGCGTCGGCTGGTGGGCGCCGTAAAAAGGCGGCATCAGATCCCAGGTGTAAACGGGATCCATGCGTTCGATCAAGGGTCCGGCCGCCCCTCGCCATACGGGAAAGGAGTCGATTTGCAGCGAATTGCTCCAGGTGAGTTTTTGATAGGGGCTGTTTCCATCGCGCGCATGGCATTCCGCGCAATACTTGTCCATCAGGCGTTGGGCAGGCTTGTAAAGAAATTCCACCTTGTGGATTCCCGTGGAGTCCGCGACCCAAAAAGTGTCCACGATCCCGGTGGTGGTGACGGGTTGCGGAGGGGCGGGAGGGACGCCGGTGGTGTCCCAATGAGCGGCGAGATAGGCGTGAACCCTTTCGATGACATAGTCGGGAACCGGCACGGCCGTGGCCAAAGGCATTCCGCCCCGGAGGGCGGCCAGGAAAAGTTTTTCCGGGCCGTAGGCGACGATTTCATCCCAGTTGTTGAGCTGCATGGCCCTCTTCGCGCGAACCGATTCCAAATACGGGCTGTATTTGAAGCCGGAATGGCAGGTGGCGCAATAATGCCAGAATTCCCGATAAGGCTCCGGCACGTCCATGAAGGGCTGGTTGACGAGAGTGTCGCGCCAAAATCCCAAGAAGTCCCGGTAAAGTCCCGTCCTGGAATCGTGTAACACGCCCGCCGAGTCACGGTATAAACCGGCGCTGAAAATCGTGGTCGGTGGCGATGGCAGTTCATTGCAAGCCAATGTGAATCCGGCGAGCACCCAAATCCATCGCTTCATGGCGACCGCCTTTTCCACAAGGGGAGGGCGGCCTCCAGGTTCCAATCGCCGAAGGTGAGTCGGGAGACGGGGTAGGGGGAGAAGATGTCATAAACCCAATGCGATCTCAGGCGGATTCCCGCCGGCAGCCGCAATTGCATTCCCGGTCCGAATCCCATGTTAAAGCGCGTGCGCAACCCTTTCGTCAAGTGCGCGTATCCCAAGGTTGAGCTGACGGACGCCATTTCCACGGTGTAGGACGGAATCCAAACGGCCAGGATTTCCAGGCGATTGCCCCAAGGAGAACCGTGGAAGATCACGGGAAATTGCAAGTCGGTGAAGACGTCGCGCTGATACAGCCCGTCGAAACCGATGCCGGCCCTGGACACCGCCAATCCCAATTCCAGCGGGATTTTCACCTCGCCGGCGCTCAGGGAGGTGGCGACGGCCACGCCCGCTCGCCCCCCGCGATAATCCGCATGCGCCTTGGCGCCGAAGGGGGCGCGCAAGGTTCCGCCCAGGATCAGGGAAACGGGAGGTTCCCAAGCGTCGGCATAAGCGGCGGACGAGGCCGCGGCCAAGCAAATCGACAAGGCTGGTAAAAGTCTCTTCCGGATCACACCCCGTCCTCCGGTCCGCAAAAGTAACCGGGAAAACGCATGGCAGTCTGTGGCCCGGCCCGGGAAAATCCTATTTCTGTTAACCAAGGTCTACAACCCGGGAGCCGTCATGTTCTCTCCGTCCGTCAACAGCACCGCCCTGTTCCACCGGAAAAGCCTGATGCCGGTGATCAACGCCGACAAACCGGGGAACCGCCTCAAGCATCCGGCTCCCAAATCCCCGCGCATCTTTTGCGACTCCGCGGTGAAAGCCGACATCGAGCCGCTGCTCCGCGCGGGTCTCATCCACGGGGTCACCACCAATCCCACCTTGCTCAAAAAGGCGGGGGCCGGCTCCTGGAATCACGCCAAGCAAATCATGAAGGAGATATGCGCTTTGGTCAAACCTTTTCCGGTTTCCCTGGAGCTCACCGAGCTCACCGAGGAGAAAATGGTGAAGCAAGCTGCGGAATTGGCGGCGTTGGGAAAGAACTCGGTGATCAAGGTTCCCATGGGCGGTTATCCGGCCGTTGTGCCGGGCGGGGATCCATTTACTGGGCTGAAAGTGATCCGGCGGCTTTGGGAAAAAGGCATCCGCACCAATGTCACCTTGATTTTCAATACCACCCAGGCGCTATGGGCCGCCAATGCCGGCGCCACCTATATCTCGCCTTTCCTGGGCCGCGTGCCCGATTACATCAACAAGAATGACGTTCCCGGCAAGGCACCGGGCAACAGCCTTTACTCCATCGGGGAAAAAGGTGAAAGTCAGGGGGCCAATGTCGCCAATACCGAGTACGTGGCTTCGGGAGGCGCGATCAAGGATTCCGGCGCGCGCCTCATCTTCGAAATCGCCACGGTGTACGCGAATTACCGGATCACCACGGAAATCCTGGCGGCCAGCATCCGCAATCCGGTGCAGATCACCGAATGCCTGCTGGCCGGTGCCGACATCCTCACCGTTCCCGCCCCGGTATTGCAAACCGTGGCCGGCCATCCCCTGAGCGACGCGGGGATGAAATCCTTTTTGGAGGACTCGAAAGCGTTCAGCAGTGCAGCCTAATCGCTGAAAGGGCCCCGGGGATTTGATTTCGATCAGACCGGGCATAACCGTCCACATAAGCAGAAAAGCGGGTAAGGCGAATTTCGATTCATTTTCGCCGCTTGAAATACGGGCAAAGGGTTAGATTAGCTGAATTCATCACACCGGGCCCTTACGCTTCAGGAACCTAAGGAAAACCATGAAAATCCCAACGATCAAATTCGGAAAACACGCGTTATTGGCCTTGGGTATAGTCCCATTGCTGGTTTTTCAAAGCTGCCTTACCGGAGGCGGCGATCGCGGAGGCGGGAAACCGGATACCTATGTGAATCGCGGGCATTTCACTTTTTCCTCCCCGGTTTCCGGCGCTTATCTCAGCCTCGATTCCAGCCTGTCCGTCGCTTGGACCAACCGTGACACCTTGCCCGCGACTTACGTCAACATCTATCTCTATCGGAACGATACCCTGGTGGTGCTGTTGACGTCCTTCACGCCGAATGACGGCGCGCAACTGGTCACCTTGTTGGGCAGGGCGGGAAGCGGAACCGGATACCGCGTCAAAATCGTCAACACCGCGGATACGAGCGATTGGGATTACAGCGGACTCTTTACCCTTTATTCCAGCTATACCGGGAGCATTGCGATCACATCCCCGGCGGCCGGCGCCTCCGCCGCGATCGCGACGACCCTGGCCATCGGTTGGTCGGTGATCGGCGACATCGGACCGTACGGAGTGGGGATCCAACTTTACAAGGGGTCCGTACTGGCCGCCACCATCACTTCCAGCGCCTACGGCACGACCTATTCCTGGTACGTGACCGCTCCTTTGGGATCGGGCAGCGATTACCGCATCAAGGTGTACAGCTATAGCGATCCCTCCCTTTACGCCATGAGTCAAAATTTCACCATCAATACGGGGTACTCGGGAACTTTGACCGTCACCTCTCCCGGCGCCGGAGCCGCTTGGCAGGCCGGAAATTCCACCACCATCACCTGGACCTACACCGGAACGCCGGGAACGGCGGTGATTTTACAACTGTACCGTGATACGGCCTTAGTCTCCACCATCGTCAACGGCGCCACCACCTCCACCGGGTCGTACACCCTGACCGTCCCCGCCGTGGCGACTTCGAGTTTCTACCGCATCAAGATCATAAGCTATTACGATGCCGGCATCTTTTCCTTTTCCCCGCTTTTCACCATCACCGGAATCACCCCCGACGCCTATGAGCCGGACAATCAACGCGGCGGGGCCAAAACCATTGCCGACAGCACCACCCAGCAGCGCACCTTGGCTTATTTGGACTCGGACTGGGTGCAGATCAACACGGCTGCGGGGAGGAAATACCTGGCGGGGATCCAATCGGCCGTTACCCTCTATGCCTATTTGACGGACAGCAACGGCGCCTACATCACTTCCTATTCCGGAACCAACTTTCAGGTGCCCATCAACCCCTCTTATGTCGGGCGGTATTACCTGCGCATCCAGTGGTACTCCACGGGTGCCGGATATCAGGGATCCTATGCGCTGACTTTGCGCGGCTACGATGCCACGCAATCCAGCTTTCCCGTAACTTTCAGTTCTCCCGATACCAGCTCCGTCTGGGCGGCGGGTTCCGGTTATACCATCGCTTGGACTCCCGACAGCGTGTTTTACGGCGCTTACGTGAACCTCCTGCTTTACCGGGACACGGTGCTGGTGCAGACCATCGCCACCGGCACCACCAATGACGGATCCCAGTTGGTGACCCTGCCCGCAGGCTTGGCCACGGCGGGGAATTACCGCATCCGCATCGTGAACTATTACGACCCGCAGATTTACGGTTACAGCTCCAACTTCACCATCAGCGGCATGCTTCCCGACGCCTATGAGCCGGACAACGTCCGGGGCTCGGCCAAGCCCATCGCCGACAGCACGACGCAGTCGCGGAGCCTGACCTATTTGGACTCGGACTGGGTGCAGATCAACACGGCTCCGGGGAGGAGATACCTGGCGGGGATCC
>JBGPFT010000157.1:0-5655 GCA_041483475.1 Fibrobacteria bacterium
CCCAAAGTTCGGCGAAGAAAAGCGTCGAAAGGCCGCGCGGGTGGCCGAAGAAGGCCGCATCGCCGGAAGACGGGGGCGCGGACGCGTTCATAATGGCTAAAGCCTAGCTTCCCGGGGGACGCCAACCGCCGGGAAAACCCGGGGTTGCGGGAACTACATTCCCCTTCGAAACCGATAAGGAGAAACCCATGCCCCCCAAAAAGAAAAAAACCGCTAAACCGGCGGCTGAATACGTATTAAAAGCCGGAAGCCGCGCCCCGGATTTTTCCTTGCCGGACGAAACCGGACGCGATCGCAGCCTGCCCGATTTCCGGGGCAAAAAACTGGTGCTGTATTTCTATCCCAAGGATTTTACCTCGGGTTGCACCCAGGAATCCTGCGACTTCCGCGACAACTTGAACCGCTTGACCTCGTCGGGCGCGGCCGTGGTCGGCATCAGCGCGGATTCGGTGGAAAGCCACAAGAAGTTCAGAGTGAAGCATGGCTTGAATTTCCCCCTGCTCAGCGATCCCGAAAAGAAGATGCTCAAGGCGTACAATGTATGGCAGAAGAAAAGCCTGTATGGACGCGAATACATGGGCATCATGCGCACGACTTATATCGTCGATGAAAAAGGCCTGATCGCCAAGGCCTTTCCCAAGGTGAAAGTGGACGGACATGTGGACGAGGTGCTGGAAGCCCTCCTGAAGGCGTGAACCTCCTCTCCCGCGCCGCCAGCCCCTATCTGCGCCAGCACCAGGACAACCCGGTGCATTGGATGGAATGGGGCGACGAGGCCTTCGCGCGCGCGCGCGCCGAGAACAAATTAGTGCTGGTCAGCATCGGCTACGCGGCCTGCCATTGGTGCCATGTCATGGCCCATGAATCCTTCGAGGATCCCGCCATCGCTGAATCGATGAACCGCCATTACGTATGCGTCAAAGTGGACCGCGAGGAGCGGCCCGACGTGGATCAGATCTATCTCGAAGCCGTGCAATTGATGACCGGGCGCGGCGGTTGGCCCCTCAACTGTTTCATCATGCCCGACGGCCGGCCCGTGTTCGGAGGCACCTATTTCCGGCCCGAGCAATGGAGCGCCGTGCTGGCGCGGTTGGCCGAGGCCTGGGAGAAGGAATCCGCGGGCGTCATCCAGCAAGCCGAGCATCTCACCGACCATTTGCGGCGCATGGAGGCGAGGATGTGGCCGGGATCGTCCCGCCCGGTCCCTTGGCGCGACGTTTACCAAAGCTTCGCGGATCGCTTCGATCGGACGCAGGGGGGAACCGGGAAGGCGCCTAAATTCCCCATGCCCTGCGAATGGCGATTCCTGCTGCGCTACGGATGGATGGCGAAGGACGAAGCCTGCCTGGCCCAGGTGCGCCTGACCTTGGATCGCATGGCCGCGGGCGGCATCCACGATCACCTAGCGGGAGGTTTCGCGCGCTATTCCGTGGACGGGGAATGGAAAGTCCCGCATTTCGAGAAGATGCTGTACGACAACGCGCAATTGTTGGAGCTTTACGCCGAAGCCTGGTCCGCCTTGGACGAGCCGCGTTACCGCGAGGTGGCTTTGGGCATCGCGGAATTCCTGGAGCGTGAATTGGCCGCGCCCGGGGGCGGGTATTGCTCATCGCTGGACGCCGACAGTGAAGGCGAGGAAGGCGCGTTTTACGTCTGGACCCGTTCCGAGCTGGAAGGAATTCTCGGCGATCGCTTCGCCTGGTTCGAGGATTTGTGCGGTATCGAAGGCGAAGGATTGTGGGAGGACGGAAAGAACGTGCTTTTGTTCCGTTATTCCCTCGACGAACTTGCCGCACGTCACGGGTGGGGGCGCGAGGAGGCCGAGCGAAATTGGGAGGAAGCGCGCCGTGACCTGCTGGCCGCTCGGGAACAAAGGCCACGACCCATGCTGGACGACAAGGTGCTTACGTCGTGGAACGGCCTGCTCATCCGCGCGCTGTCGGCGGCATACCGACATACCGGGGAAGCGGAATTGCGGCGCCGGGCGCGTGCCGCCGCCGACTTCCTCCTGGAGCGCGCCATGCGATCCGACGGCCGCCTTTGGCATCGCGGCTGGCAGGGCGTCTTCGCCATCGAGGGCTTTTTGGAGGACTACGCTTTCTTCGCCGAAGGGTTGATCGAGCTTTACCAATGCACCTTCGAGGAACACTATTTGGCCGCGGCCCGAGCCTTGGCCGAATACGTGTTGGCCCATTTCGGCGATGCCGATTCCCCGCTGTTCTTCTTCACCTCCGATACGGCCCCTCCGGCTTTGGTGCGGAAAAAAGAAACCGCGGACAACGTCATCCCCTCCTCCAACGCCGCCATGGCGCAGGTGTTGGTCGCGCTGGGGGATATTTTCGGCGAGTCCCGATACCGGGAAAGGGCCGAAGCCATGCTGTCGGCGCTGTCCGGGGAGCTTCATGCCTACGCGCCCGTCTACGCCCATTGGTCGCAGGCGCTGCTGATGGAAAGCGCGCCGGCCGCCACCGTCGCCGTGGTGGGCCCCGAGGCCGCCTTGTTCCGCGATCGGGCCGGCGGCCGGTATTTGCCGCATTTGCGCCTGGCCGGAAGCGAAGGCCCTTCGGATTTGCCCCTGCTGCGCGATAAATACCGCCCGGGCGCCACCTTGGCCTATCGCTGCGAACGCGGAATTTGCGGGCTTCCGACGGGTGATTGGAGGGCCTTGTTGGCCGCCGAACGGGCGAATTGGAATCCGGACGGCGGAACGGCCGGGGGTTAGGCCCTGCAACCGTTGGGCTGGCGGGTGGCGACCGCGCGTTTTCCGCTTGCAATCGGGGCCGAAGAGAGTAGATCTAAGCTGCGAGGCGCATCACATCCACGCCTTGAAAACCTCCACAAAACCACGAAAGGGAATCCCATGAACAAGCAAGAACTGGTAGGAGCCGTGGCCGGGAATAAAGCCAGCGGCATCGAAAGCAAAGCCGCCGCGGAGCGCGCCGTGAACGCCGTGTTGGACGGCATCGAAGCCGGCATCAAGAAAGACGGATCGGTGCAGTTGATAGGCTTCGGCACCTTCGTCGTCAAGACGCGCGCCGCCCGCATGGGCCGCAACCCCGCCACCGGCGAGGCCATACAAATCAAGGCCTCCCGCACCGTTGGCTTCAAGGCCGGCCAGGGCCTTAAGGAAACCGCCAAGAAAGCCAAGGGCGGGAAATAATTTCCGAAGACACTTTACGGGTGGGGCGCATTCCTTTCCTGGTATGCGCCCCGTTTTTTCACGCGTCGCTGGGAGGGCTGCCCGGCATCCGTTTCGTCGACGGCCATCCCCGGAAATTGAACGCGTTGCTGGCCTCAGGGGATATCGACTGCGCCCCATCGTCGAGCTTTGAATACGCGCGCAACCCGGTTCGCTATTTTCTTTTGCCGGGTCTTTGCACTTCCGGACGCGGTGAAGTCGGGTCGGCGCTTTTTTTTTCGCGGCGGCCCTGGGAAAACATAGACGGGCGATCCGTGGCGTTGTCGGCGGAATCCGACACCTCGAACGTTCTGTTCCGGGTGCTATGCCGTTTCCGCTTCGGCGTGACTCCGGAATTGCGCGCCGCGGACGAAGGCGGGGATCCCGAAATCGAGGGCAGGGTAATGATCGGCGACGCGGCTTTGCGCGAAGCCCGGATCGGGAATTGGCCTCATCGCTATGATCTGGCGGGAATCTGGGAATCCTGGCGGGGAAACCGCCTGCCTTTCGGATTGTGGATGGTGCGCGCCGATGCTTGGGAGAACCGCCGGGCCGCGATGGTCGGGTATCGCGAACATTTGCTGCAATCCGTGTCGGCCTTTTTCGCCGCGCCCTCGGGCGCCCTGGAAACCTGGGACCGGGCCTATCCGATGCCCTTGCCTCCCGCCGAGGCCCTGGCCTTTTTTCCCACCAAGGATTACGAACTGGGTCCCTCGCATGAGGAAGCTCTGCACATTTTTTTCGGGTTGTGCCGGGAGGCCGGCTGGCTGAACGCCGATCCTCCGCTGCGCTTCGCGCGCGCCTGAATCAGGCTTCGACCGAATCCATCAGAAAACGGCGCGTCGCTTCGGGATGCGACAGGGAGAGCAGGTGGTTGTTCCCCGGCAACAGGGTGAGGCCGGGTAAATGGCGGGGAGGCCGGATCAGCCAATCCCCTTCGCAATGCAGGGCTGCGCAGGGAGCATTGGGTTCGCAACCTTCCCAGTCGAGGACCATGCGCGGCAGCCGGCGCAAAAGCGAAACGGGGAAACGCCGCATGACGTCGCGCAAAAACGCTTCCCCTTGGGCCGTATGCATCCCCAATAGCCGCAGCAGGGAGGGGAGATGGTTGAACACCGCGCGCAAAAGGAATTCGGGCGCGGGGCGCGCGCAACGCCCGGCGAATCGGAAGGGCGTGCGGATGAAACGAGGATGGGTGCCACTGGCCATGAGCAGGATTTTTTTGGCCCCGCATTGGCGCGAAATTTCCAGCGCCAGCATGCCACCCAGGGAAATGCCGCCCACCGCGTCTCCCGACTTGAATCCAATGGTTTCGGCCAGGCGCAGGGCATAGCGGGGAAGAGTTTCGCCCGGCTCCGCGGGGATGAGGTCCGCGCAGCGGAAACGCTCCGGCAGGCTGAGGCATTCAAGCACCCGGTGGTCCAAGGCGAAGCCCGTGATGAGATGGATTTTCCCGTTATGGCGAGGATTTTCTTCCATTCTTAGACTCCCATCCTCTATCCTATCTAAATTCATACGCATATGCCGATCCGGCACTTGTCCCCGGGTGAAGTCGACAAGGGAGGGGGATCCCCGGCTTCCGCTCCTCCCGTCCTCAAGCCCGGCGAAGTCTTCGCGGAGCGTTATCGGATTTCTCGGCATCTGGGCACGGGCAGCCTGTGCGCCGCCTATCTCTGCCTGGACGAAAAAACGACGGAGAAGAGGGTTCTCAAGATTTTGCGGCCCCGCAAGTCGGCCGTAAGCCCCGCCTTCATGGAGGATTTTCTTTTCCTGGCCCGCTCCGTATCCCATTATCGGCATCCCGGCATCGTGCGCATCTACGAATCCGGGAAGGTTGACTTGGACGCCTATTACGCGATGGAAAGACTGGACGGCCAACCGCTGCGGGCCTGGTTCCTCGAGCATCTCACCTTCTCCACCCGCGTACTTCCGGGCCTGGGCATACTTCGGAAAATCATCACCGTGTTCAAGGCCGTGCATGAACGGGGCTGTTACGGCGTGCTCAAGCCGGAGAACGTTTTTCTCAGTCCCACGAGGGGACCCGTGCTCATGGACTTCGGCGTGCCCGGATTCCTCAACTCCCGGGAATTCGAGTTCAATTCCCACGCGCGCCGCTACTTGCCTTACATGGCCCCGGAACTCCGGCGCGACTGGAGCAATTTGTTGCCGCAAAGCGACGTGTATTCGCTGGGCGCGCTGTTATACGAAATACTTGTCGGCCGGCCTCCCGCCTCGCCGCTCAAGATTTTGCCCAGCGAGGCCAGCACCTTGTTCGACATCGAAACCGACGAAGTGGTGCTGAAGGCCATGGCGTCCAGCCCCATCGATCGCTTCGACGCCCTCGACACCCTCGACGCGGCCGTGGCGAGGCTGGAAGGCGCCTTGCCCAGTCCCAAGGGGAGGGAGACCACGGCCTTCGAGGTGGATACCGGTACTCCCGAGTCCCTGTCCAAGGCATCCGATACCGCCACCGTTCA
>JBGPFT010000158.1:0-5650 GCA_041483475.1 Fibrobacteria bacterium
CGTCGGCACCATGATCGAGATCCCGCGCGGCGCGCTCACCGCCGACGAAATCGCCGAGACCGCCGAGTTCTTCAGTTTCGGCACCAACGATTTGACCCAGATGGCCTTAGGCATGAGCCGCGACGATTCCGGTTCCTTCCTGCAGCCGTATTTGGAGGCCGAAATCGTGAAGAAAAATCCCTTCGCTAGCATCGATCAAACCGGCGTGGGCCAGCTCATGCGAATCGCCATCGAAAAGGGCAGGAAGACCCGGCCCGACATCAAGCTCGGCATTTGCGGCGAGCATGGCGGCGATCCCGACTCGGTGAAGTTCTGCCACAAAATCGGCCTCAACTACGTCAGCTGTTCCCCGTACCGCGTGCCCATCGCCCGACTGGCGGCGGCGCAGGCGGCGGTGGAAGAGAAACGCGCGGCGAAAAAGAAGAAATAGCCCGCCTTTTCCCGTTTGGGATTTGAAGGGGAATTGCCCCGGTTATTCACATCTTATCCACGGAAATACTGAAATCAGCGTTGTTTCCACAGTCCCCTGTGGATAGAAATCCGGGCTTCTCCAATACCGAAACTTCCCTTGATCTTTCCAGCGTCCAGTTTATTTCAAGGTTCCGTCCGGGGAGCGGCGGGTCAACAGCCCGCGTTTCTTCGCGCGGAAAAAATCCTCCAGTATTTTCGTCAGGCCGGTGGGGATGGAGTTTTCCCGAATCAGCGCCTCCCATTCCGACGATGTTTCCCCGATGTCCCGTTAAAACAAGCTCCGATAAAATTCCTTCAGCGCCTTCCTCTCCCCTTCCCCGAATTCCAGCTTCGCCAACCCGATTTCGTTGACCCCGGCCCAGCACAAAGGATCCCCCATGGCTTTGGAGAAGGGAGGGATGTCGCGATCCACGCGCAGTCCACCGCCCACGAAAACTCCCGGACCGATGGTCGTGAACTGATGGATGCCGGTCATGCCGGAGATCACCGAGGCGGCGCCGATGGAAACGTGACCTCCCATTTGCACTCCGTTGGCGATGATGACGTGGTCGCCGAGGACGCAATCATGGGCTACATGGGCATAGGCCATGATCAGGCATTTGCTCCCGATGCGCGTCGTTCCCGTGGCCGCGGTACTCCGGTTCACCGTGACGTATTCGCGCAGGGTCGTACCGGATCCGATATGGACCCCGGTTTTCTCGCCCCGATATTTCAAATCCTGGGGCACATTCCCCAGCACGACGCCATCTGATAAAACCACGTTGTCTTCCAATACCGTGCCGGAATACAGATGGCAAAAGGGGCCGATGCGGACTCCTTTTTCCAGGGATACACCTTCGTCGAGGACGGCATACGGACCCACTTCCAAATCGGAAGGAAGTTTCAAGGAGGGGTGAAGAATCGTGGTGGAATGGATGCGGGGCATAACCTCACCCCCCGACCCCCTCTCCATGCTTAAAGGCATGGAGAGGGGGAGACACTGAGGATAAACGGCGTTTTGGATATGTCCGGCTTTCGATCCATGCGTTCAAAATCGAAGAAGTCTTTTCGATATCCTCGACTTTGATTCGGAGAAACCCGATACCTTCCATTTCAAGAATCTCCTGACGCAATGCGTCGTATTCCTGTTGGCGTCCGTGTACCTTCCCATCAACTTCAATGGCCAATTTTAGCTGAGGGCAATAGAAATCAACGATAAAACCACAAATGACATGCTGCCTTCGGAACTTATAACCCTTGAATTTCCTGTTCCGAATTTCACTCCAAACCCTTTGTTCGGAATCCGTTCCTTCCTTCCGTAATTTCCTCGATATCTTCAGCTTCGTTGACATGGATTTCAGACCTTCCCCCTCTCCATTCCTTTAAGAATGGAGAGGGGGCTAGGGGGTGAGGTTACACCATCGCTGCTTTGATCACCGTCTCGCACACTTTTTCCCCGTTCACTTCGGCACGCGCGGCGAAGGTGGCGAAGCCGCGGCGATAGGCGGTGAGTTCCGCGTGGAGACGGAGAACATCGCCGGGGCGCACCGGTTTGCGGAAGCGGGCTTCTTCGATGCCGACGAAGGCCGGGCGTTTGCCGGCCGCGTCCTCGGGAAAGGACAGGGCGATGAGCAGGCAACAGGCTTGCGCCAGGGCTTCGATTTGGATCACGCCCGGCATCACCGGCTCGGCGGGAAAATGGCCGGCGAAAAATTCGTCCTGGAGCGAAAGAGTCTTGGTGGCCACGATGCTTTTTCCCTTTACCCAGGATTCCACCGAGTCCACGAACAGGAACGGGCGACGGTGGGGAATGACCTTGAGGATTCCGGCGAGGTCCAAGGATCCGTTACTCATGTTGCAATCGCTCCAGAAGCAGGTGGTTCAACGCATGCCCTCCGTTGCGAATCCGCAGCCGCAGGCGCGGCAAGGCAAGATCCAGCAGGGCCAAGTCTCCCAGCAGATCTAATATCTTGTGCTTCACCGCTTCTTGATCTCGGCGCTCCGACTCCGGATGCAACAAGGGAAAAATATTTCCTTGAAATTCGGGATGGGCGGCGCGCGCCGCCGCGAACTCTTCGGGGGTTTCGGCGTATAACAATCCGGATTCCATCCCCCCTCCCCGCAAAAGTTCCGGATCCCTTTGGGCCGCCTCCCATTCCCGCAAGAAGATGAATGTGCGGGCCGGCAAGATTTCAGGCACGGCCGCGGCGGGATCCGAAAGGACAAAACGCTGCCGCAGCGGCGGGCGATCCAGTTCATATTCCACCGAGAACGAAGGCGCGGGCTCGGCGGACAGGACGCCTTCCGGGCCCGCATGCCGCCAAACCAGCCGCGAGGAATATTCCCGCCAGGCCGGACGCTCCGCAGCCTCGGGCACGGCCCGCGCCATGGCCTCGAAAAAGGGAATCGCACTGCCATCCAAACCCGGCGGTTCCTCCGCGTCGCAATGGACGTCCAACGGGGCGTCGGCGAATAATAGCGCCGCCGCCAGCAAATGCTCCGGCGTGCGGATGGAAATATTCCCGGAATCCAATCGCGTCGAACGCGATACCCGCCGGGACAGGGCTCCCATGTCTTCCGGAAGCAACGGGGATGGGGATCCGGGCCAGTAAAAGCGCAGCCCCGCCCCGTCTTCCTCGCGGCGATGGACGCGCAAGACGCTCGAAGACCCGGTGTGGATTCCCCGGCCCCGAACTTCCAAATCCCGAATCGTCGTCGTTTGCATCATCACCTCAGGCGAAATCCCCTTCCGGGGAAAACCGGCCTTCCTTTTCCAATCTCCGCAAAAGCGCCTCGCGCCGTCGCCACGCGCGGATGGACATGGCCGGAAAGCCCGCCACTACGGACCCGTCGGGCCAATCTTTAGTCACTCCGGAGCAGGCCGCCACGCTCACGTTGTTTCCGATGCGGAGATGCCCGGCCACCGAAGCCGCGCCGCCCATGCGGAATCCGTCGCCGACGACGGTGGAACCAGCGATGCCCCCTTGCGAGGCCAAAAGACATCGCTTGCCCAGTCTTACGTTGTGGGCGATTTGCACGTGGCTGTCGAGCTTGCATCCATCGCCGATTTTAGTGGGGTGCAGCACGCCCGCCGCGATCACGGTATTGGCCCCGATGAAACAGTCGTCGCCGATTTCCACTCCCGCGAGATGGGGCATGGGTTCCAAATCGCCGTCGTCGTCGAAGAACCCGAAACCCGCGCAGCCGATCACGGCCCCGCTTTGGACCACGCAATTCCGGCCGATGCGGACGTTGGCCCGCACCACCGCCCCGGGTTCGATATCTCCTCCTTCGCCGGCGACGAGGGAAAGTGCGCGCGGGATGCGATCCGAGAATGCATTCAAGAGCGCCGCGACGGCGCGGCGGGCGTCGCGCACGCGCAGGACGGGAATGACGGCGGGAAACCCGGTCACGCCGGGTTCGGCCAGGAGCATGGCAGCGCGCAGGGTCCGTAAATCGGAGAGGCGCGTCCGGGAACCCGCCACCGCGAGGGATTCCGGCCCGCTGAATCCGGGGGCGTCCAGGGTTTGAAAGCGGGCGGAGTCCCGGGGAAATGGTTCCGCGACCAAAGCGCCCAGGGCCTCCAGCGCCTCGGTCAGCGCGAAGCCCCCTTGGAAACGCACCTTACTTGGTCTCTTTGTTCAGGAGATCCAGCACTTTCTGCGTGAGATCGTTGTCCTTCTTCCAGTACACCACCGCGCCGGCGGCGCGGTCCAGCACCATGTCGTAGCCCTCCTGATTGGCCACGTCCTGGATGGTCTTCTTGATCTTCTGGATGATGGGGTCGGAGATCTCCTGGTTCTTCTGGAAGAGATCGCCCTCCTTGCCGTAGATCTTCTGGACGAACTGCTCGTATTCGCTTTTCTGTTTCAGGAAATCGGCCTCCAATTGCTTCTTCTTTTCCTCGGAGAGCATGAGCGACTGCTTTTCCAGCCTGTCCTTCATCTCCATGAGATCCTTCTGCTTGGCGGCTGCGTCCTGTTCCCACTTGGCCACCTGCTTGTCGTATTCCTTTTGCGCCTTCTTGGTCTCGGAATATTTGTCGAAGATCAACTTCGAATCCACGTGCGCGATTTTGAGATCCACCCCGCCGAAGCAGAGGGCCGATCCGAACAGCAAAGTCATCCAGGTTTTCATGTCGCCTCCTTAAAATCCTTGTTCGATGGTGAATTGGTAGGTGGGGCTGTGGCCCACGGTCTTGATGCGATTCCCGGAGTAGTCCTCCTTGTCGTCCAGGGGCCACCCGAAGTCGAAGCCCATGCCGAAAGGCGCCACCATGGGCACCACCACGCGGAACCCGAAGCCCACGTCGCGCCGGAGATCCGAGAAGTCGATTTCCTCCCAGGGCGCGGGAACATCGGCCTTGGGAATGGCGCTGAAAACGCGGTTGCCGTCGTATTTGAGCAGGCGGCCGAAGGCGTTGCCCGCGTCGAAGAAGGCCAGGCCGTAAAAGGTGTTCTCCACGATGGGATAGGTGAGCTCGGTGACGAAGGAGAAGAAGGAACGGGCCACCCGGCCTCCGCCGATGGTGCCGGGCTCGTAGCCGCGCAACTTGCCCTGATAGCCGAGCTCGCCGCCCATCTGGTACAGGGCGTAGCTCTGGATGTTGTCGCCGGGAATGATGCCGAATTCCGACTCGACTCCCAGCACCAGTTTCTGGAAGGTGGGAAACCACCAGTTCACCTTGGCCTCCCATTGGGAATAGTCGAAATCCCCTTGCAACCAGCCGCCCACGCGCGTGTAGGAAAGCTGGTATCGGGAACCGTCGGACGGGAAAAAAGGCAGGTTCTTGTCGTCGCGCACCAAGGTCAGATTCACCGAGGATTCCAGTCCCGAGGCCACCACCAGGTAATCACGGCTGCGCCCCTGGCCGTTGTCATTAAAGGCGAAGTTGTATCCTCCGCGCAAGGTGAAGTAATCGTCGGGCCAGGTCAGCCGCCGGCCCAGGTTGAGCCGGAAGCCGCGGCTTTCGTAGCGGTTCTGGTATTGCACCTGGGATTCCTGCACGGTGTAGAACACGCTGCCGCCCACCAAGGTCGGAGAGTCCAGGAACCAGGGTTCGCTGAAGCCGAGGGAGTATGACCGCTTGTACGGCCCTACTTCGACGTTGGCGTCGGCGCGCTGGCCGTTGCCGAGGAAATTGGGGATTTGCACGCCCAAGGTGCCGACCAGTCCGTCGCGGCCGCTGTATGCCGCGCCC